>JBAUEV010000248.1:0-8546 GCA_049678805.1 Gammaproteobacteria bacterium | reverse complement strand
GAGCTAGGCAAAGCCATGGCTATTTGGGGTTCTGGTGTCATGCTAGGTCCGATTTTAGGTCCTACTTTAGGTGGTTACATTACCGAATTTGTTTCCTGGCGTTGGACGTTTTACGTTAACGTACCTGTTGGAATATTTGCTTTTTTATTAGCATGGCAAGTGGTGCCAGATTCTGAAAAAAAACAACGAGTTATGGATTGGCGCGGGCTAACACTTCTTTCTCTAGCCATTGGTGCATTTCAATATTTTCTTGACCGAGGCAATCAGCAAGATTGGCTAAGTGGGCACGACATTCAAATTGCAGTGTTAATTTGCACTCTCAGTCTTGCCGGATTTCTTTTTTACGTTTTGCACCCCCAGCAACAAAAACGGACAGTATTTGATATACGTATTTTTAAAGATCGTAATTTTACCTTGGCAAGTTTATTACTCACCGTGTTAGGGTTAGGTATGTTCGGCTCGATGGTGGTTCAACCCTTGATGCTGGAAAATTTATTTAATTATCCAGTGTTAACGACTGGATTAGTGATGGTGCCACGTGGCATTAGCGGTATGATAAGTATGATATTAGTAGCAAAACTCATCAATCGTGTTGATCCCCGCTGGTTAATTGCAATAGGTATTTTATTAGGAGCTTTAGGTACTGCAGTTTGTACCACTTATTCACTCAACCTTAATGTAGGTTGGATCATTTGGCCTTTATTTTTGCAAGGTTTTGGACTAGGCATGATTTTTGTCCCGTTAGGCGCCATGGCTTTTGCCACCTTGCCAAATAGCATGCAACTAGAAGCGGCTGGATTATATAGTCTATTGCGGACATTAGGTTCGTCAGCGGGCATTTCTATCACTGTTACCGTCCTAACTCGCCATGCACAAATCGCCTGGAATCAACTCGGTGGCCTTATCAACCCTTATCGGCCTGCTGTGGGTAGTTATTTACAAGCATTGCATTTGCAATTAAATAATCCATTGGCACCTACTGTATTGGGACAAGAATTATTGCGACAAGCGCAAATGGTTGCTTTCGTAAATACTTATGCTTTTATTATGTGGAGTTTTCTACTGATGTTGCCGCTGGTATTTCTGTTACGCAAACCAGCCCAAAAACCAACTTTTGCCATGCCAGCAGCAGACTAAAAATCTCCCACCCTGACGGCATTCTTACCCAACGACCCTATAATAAAACAAAGATTCCTTGATTATGCTAACGCCGCATCAAGGCTACTCTGCTGCAGTCTTCAAACGGCACCCCGTCGTCATTCTCTCAGAGCGATTTTACTAAGTCGGAAATAGAAAAATTTTTATCGTGTACAGAGGTAATAATGCGATTGACAAATCTTCCAAAAAACGGCATATTGAGCCACCTAATTTTAATATCCCTAGAGGTGAAATGTGGCTAATACCAAGCAAGCTGAAAAACGAGCGCGACAATCAGAAGCTGCCCGCTTACATAATATAAGCCTGCGCTCCAGAATGCGTACTGCTATTAAAAAAGTAAGACAGGCCATTGAATCAGGCGATATTTCAGCTGCTAAGCAAGCTTTCCAAATCACTGTACCTGTTATTGATCGTCTGGTTAATAAAAGGATTGTGGCTAAAAATGCTGCTGCTCGCTATAAAAGTCGCTTAAATACTCAAATTAAAAGGCTTTCTGCTTAGATGCCTTGTTTCCTCCCCCTGCAAGGGGGAGGATTAAGGTGGGGGCTAGCCCTCCCCCTTGAAGGGGGAGGGAATCCTTTCTAAAAATTCCAATAATTGATAACAGAGCGTCTCGGTACCCTGTTTCTTTACTGCCGAAATAGCAAATACACGCCCCTGCCAATTAAGACGCTTAACTAAAGCTCGACAAGCTTCTTTTGCTTCTACTTCAGGCAACAAATCAATTTTGGTGAAAACTAACCAGCGTTCCTTAGTGGCCAATTCTGGACTGAATTTTTCCAGTTCCTGCTCCACCGTTTTCATCGCCACTATGGGATCTATACCATCCAGTGGTGCAATGTCCACTAAATGTAATAACACTTTTGTTCTCGACAAATGCCTAAGAAATTGGATGCCTAAACCAGCTCCTTCCGCTGCCCCTTCAATCAGACCAGGAATATCAGCCACAACAAAGCTTTGGTCTAATCCCATGCGCACCACACCCAAATGAGGATACAACGTGGTAAAAGGATAATCGGCTATTTTAGGGCGCGCTTCAGAAATCGCAGCAATTAATGTGGATTTACCCGCATTAGGCAATCCTAACAAACCTACATCGGCTAATAATTTTAGTTCTAAGCGAAGCTTGTATTGCTCCCCTAGCATACCCGTTGTCGTGTGGCGTGGAGCACGATTGGTACTGGTTTTAAAGTGCATATTGCCCAAACCACCACGACCACCTTGCGCCACACAAAGCGTTTGTTGTGACTGCACTAGATCGCCCATCAACTCGTTGGTATCAGCTTCGTATACCATCGTCCCAACGGGTACTTGGATCACTAAATCTTCGCCACTTTTGCCAGTACACTGGCTGCCCATACCATTTTGCCCACCTTCCGCACGAAAATGACGCCGATAGCGGAAATCTACTAAGGTGCTTAAACCGGATTCTGCTTTCAAATAGATGCTGCCACCTCTACCACCATCTCCACCGTCCGGACCGCCGAAAGGCACAAATTTTTCGCGGCGAAAGCTTGAACAACCATTGCCGCCATCGCCTGCTTGTACTTGAATGGTAACTTCATCAACAAATTTCATATTCAATCTGCCCCCAATCGTAATAGCTCAGTTCCCTTGTTTCCTCCCCCAGCAAGGGGGAGGGAACGTTTCGTTATTTCCCTCGAATTGAAAAGGGGAACCCTTTGGTAATTTACGGCAAGCGGGTTGAACTATTACCCCAATCTACGTGCCACGGCTTGTCCGGCGTTGTTGCAGACTTTGTCCTTCAGGCGACGTACCGCGCTTTATGTGTAATAATCTGAACTTCATATTACATCATATGTCTAGTTAAATAAGAACTTGTCATGCCAGCGAAGGCTGGTATCCAGAAAAATATTCAGGCATGGAAAAGAGCATGCTCGAAACCCTGCGGCATCAACAACGCCGGACAAGCCGCGGCAGGTAGGCCGGGGGGATACACCTTTAAACTAATGGATAGTTTCAGCCGCTTCAACACTCACAACACGGCGTTTTTTGGTGCCTTTAACTTGAAATTTTACTAAACCATCAATCAACGCAAATAGGGTATGATCTCGCCCCATGCCAACCCCTGGACCAGCATGAAATTCAGTCCCACGTTGACGAATCAAAATATTGCCCGCTAAAATCGCTTCGCCAGCATACCGTTTTACGCCTAATCGCTTAGAGATAGAATCGCGGCCATTACGCGTACTACCACCTGCTTTTTTATGTGCCATCGTTTATTCCCCTTTTGCTATTTCTGCTGGTTTACGAATGCGCTTACGCGTCGCTTTTTTAGGCGCATCAGCCTCAACAGTATGAATTTGTTCTTTCGACTTAGCTTTTGTGACAATGTCTTGGAAAACCTTAGCGCCGATTTGGATACCGGTAATTTTTACCTCGGTAAAATCCTGGCGATGCCCAGCTTGTTTCATGAAGTGTTTACGGCGACGGAACTTGATAATATGAATCTTTTCACCACGGCCGTGCTGAACAATCTCAGCATTTACCTTAGCATCTTGAAGAAAGGGCAAACCGACTTGTGTCTGCTCACCATCAATCACTAATAACACTTTATCAAAGACAACTTTCTCGCCATCTGCCTGGTCAATTTTTGCTAATTTAATCGTCTCTCCAACGCCGATCTTATATTGTTTACCGCCGCTGGCAATAACCGCGTACATTCGTGTGCGCTCCACAATTGATTAATTAAGGGCGCCATTTTAAGTGATCTTGGCGTCTACCGCAAGGCTTGCTCTCTACTAATATTATGGCGATACTTAAATCCACATTTTAATGCTCTGACTTGACAGGAGGTTTGGCTTGACAGTCCCATGTCTAACCCCTAGCATGCGTTTCGATATCCGACAATGGAACGTGAGTAGATAATGTCTATTGCGTCAACGATTGATAATCCGTCTGCAACAACGGCTACACTGCAATCCATTCATCAGCTTGTTAAAGCTGATTTTGAAGGAGTAAATGCTATTCTCAGCCAACAATTGCAATCGGATATCAACCTTATTAGTCAAATTGCTGTACACATTTTGCATAGCGGTGGCAAACGTTTACGACCACTGCTAGTGCTCCTAACTGCTAAAACCCTAGGTTATAAGGGACAAAATCATTATTTGCTAGCAGCTATTATTGAGCTCATTCATACCGCCACCTTATTACACGATGACGTTGTAGATCGTGCGCATTTACGCCGTGGACACAGTACGGCGAATGCTATTTGGGGTGATCAAGCCAGTGTCTTAGTAGGTGATTTTTTGTATTCACGTACGTTCCAAATGATGGCCGAACTTAATTGCATGCGCGTTATGAGCGTGTTTGCGGAAGCCACGAATACCATCGCTTCTGGGGAAGTCATGCAACTCACCAATTGCCGGCGGGCAGAGACCTCCGTGGAAGAATATTTAGAAGTCATTCATCGTAAAACAGCAAAATTATTTGAAGCAGCAACCCAACTGGGAGCTATTGTTGCTCAAGCCACGCACGCTCAAGAGTTAGCGTTTGCACGTTATGGTTTACATTTAGGCATAGCTTTTCAGTTAATTGATGATGTTTTAGATTATTGTGCGCCAATAGAAACGTTGGGCAAAACCGTAGGCAATGATTTAGCAGAAGGTAAACCCACTTTGCCATTGCTCTTTGCACTACAGAAAGGCAACCTAAAACAAATGACTTTTTTAAAAAAAGTCATTGTGCAAGGCAGCACCGATGATTTCGCTACAGTATTAGAAATTATTAAAACGACGCATGCTTTAAAGCATACGCGTCAATTAGCCAAACAGCATCAAGAACTTGCCACGCAAGCTTTAACTGAAATTCCTGACTCAGAATATCGAAACGCATTGTTAACACTGTGTTCTTTTGCCATTAATCGCGATCACTAGACTCTTTCCAAACCTCATCCCTTGATGCGGTCTTACTCATCGAGTACACTCAGAAACTCTTACGGGGTGTAGCTCAGTTTGGTAGAGCACTGCTTTCGGGAAGCAGGGGTCGCAAGTTCAAATCCTGTCACCCCGACCAATAAAATCCATGATTTAAATAGCTTATGCGCCAGGGGGTAGATATGCCACTCAATGAACTTGATAAAACCATTCAGAATACATTAGGCAATCATCAGCATCATGTATTTTTTCAACACCAATACTCAATTGTGCGTTATAAATCTACCGATAAGAAACAATATCTAACCACAGCACCCTTAGAAAATTGCGTTGCTGTTTTTATCTATGGAAAAATTAACGATGATATTATCGCTGTTGGAATCCATATTGGCATTAATCAAACTGAAGCACAAATTCACGCGTTGATAAAAAAATTAAAAGATGAATTTACCGAAGTGACTAAAATCACATTGGTCGGGGGAGATTTTGGAATTACACCCCCACCCTTTCGTTCAAATGCTATTACAAATGCCGTTAAATTAGCTATAACAAAATATCTGGGCGTGAAGGAATTTATCCACGAACATTACAATCGGGTTGGCAATCTTGCTTGTTGCTGCTACAGCCTTTTTCTGCCTTTTGCTAAAAAATATGCAGCCTCTCTCAATCTAGCAACAGGTGAAATGCTAGTATCATCTAATGAAGATGTATGTAAGATGATATTAAAAAAATTTGAGGATTTAATAACAATGACTGAATTTTTACTTGCTCAACAAACAAAAAAATATTGTCGTGGAGATTTTGATTCCTATACATTTTTAACGCCAGAAGATGTACTCAAACAATATGCATTGACATCAAAACTAAGTATTAGGAATGACGATTATTTCTCGAGTAATTTGTTATCTTAACGAAGTGGCATTATTCTGAACGGCCTTTTATTAAAGCAAACAATTCATCGGGTGGCAAAGGTCTACTAAAATAAAATCCTTGATACTCGTCACAATTCATTTTCTTTAGAAAATCAAGTTGCTCTTTGGTTTCCACTCCCTCTGCTATTGTTTTGATATTTAATGAATGTGCCATAGCAATAACTGCGCTTACAATTGCTGCGGAAGTAATATTTTCAGGAACACTGGCAACGAATGATTTATCAATTTTAACGCTGTCTACTGTGAAATTTTTTAAATAGGCCAACGAAGAATACCCAGTACCAAAATCATCAATAGAAAGATGAATACCTAAATCTTTCAAAGCATTCAAAATATAAATATTACTTTCCGTTTCTTGCATCAAGGTACCTTCAGTTAATTCTAAAACCAATTGAATGGGGGCAAGTTGCGTGGTTTTTAATATTTTGCCCACGGCAGTTATAAAATGCATGTTTAATTGATGTACTGAAATATTTATTGCGATAGACATTACTTCCAATTGTTTCCAATTCTTAATCTGTTGACAGGCTGTTTGTATAATCCATTCTCCAATGGATAAAATTAAATTACTTTGCTCTAATAGCGGTATGAATTCATTGGGGAACAGAATTCTGCCATCATAACGACGCCAGCGAATAAGTGCTTCTAAGCTGACTATTTTATTCGTCTTAATATCAACAATAGGTTGATAGTGCAATACGAATTCTTGTTTTTTTAATGCACTATGCAATTCATTTTCTAATTTTATTTTTTGCTGATTGATAATTTCCATATTTCGTTGGCAAAATTGATAATTATTTTTTCCTCGTTCTTTTGCATGATACATGGCCATATCAGCATTTCTTAAGAGCGTTTGTGCATCTTGCCCATCATCTGGATATATGCTAATTCCTATGCTAACCGTCAAATAGAATTCTTGTCCTTCTATAATAAAAGGCCTCGAAATGACATAAAGAATTTTTTGCGCAATGACTATTATATCTTCTTTGGATTTTCCTCTAGGCAAAACAATCGCAAATTCATCTCCACCAAACCGCGCAATAGAATCCGTTTCCCGTGTCGTACGCCGCAGTCTTCTAGCTACTTCCTGGAGCAGCAGATCGCCTTTTATATATCCCAAGGTATCGTTAACTTTTTTAAAATTATCAAGATCAAGATAAAGCAAAGCCACTAGATATTGATGACGTTTAGCATTAATAATAGCATGATTTAAACTATCTTCGTGCACAGCTCGATTAGCAAGGCCAGTAAGAATATCATGTTGCGCCAAATATAATAAATCACCTTCAATGCGTTTGTGCTTTATAAATGTGGCAATTTGATTACCAATCGAAGTAAACAGAGCTAAGAAATCCGGATCGGGGTATTGAAGTTGGTCGCTAAAAAAGAGCATGATACCCAACACATCATTTTGAAAGATAATGGGAAACCCAAAGCAACATTTTAACCCCAATTGCGTTATATATTCTGTTCGCGAACATAATTTTTTCTTGCTTAAATCGTTGACCCAATAAGGAGTTCTAATTTTCCATATATGGCCTGGAATTCCTTCGCCTATCGCAAAGGTTATTTCTTGACTGATTTGTTCCAATTTGATGGGAATAGTACTCGCATGCCAATTTGCAACATATTTCAGCACATTTGCAGATTGATCTAAAGCCCATATCTCGCCCACTTGCCATTCTAAGACTTCACAAATTGTTTTTAAGATACTATGAGCAGCATTATTTAGATTGGTAGCTTCCGCTAATGCAGTAGCTACATTTAGTTGAATTGCTAATTGTTGCGTTGCTACTTTATTTTGAGTTGTATATTCTTCCTTCATTTCACTTTCTTTTTGTTTTCTTTCCACGGCATAAAGCAACGCTCGTATTAATAGTTTGCCCTCAAAAGTGCCCTTAATAAAATAATCCTGGGCACCCTCTCTTACTGCTCGCATAGCTATTTCTTCGTCCTGGATGCTACTTAGGATAATAATGGGGTTAAGGGGAGCAAGATTATTAATGGCCTTGAATGTTTCATAGCCTTGGCTATCTGGAAGATCCAAATCGAGTAGAATAATATCAAAATCTGGTTTTTGAAGAACTTCACTCGCTGCTGCGAGCGTTGCGACTTTAGTAAAATCGAATGAAACGTTGGACGCCCGTGATAATAGCTCCTGAACGAACTGAGCGTTTACCGGATTATCCTCGACTATTAATATTTTTAAAGCTTTTTTCATGCTATTTCTGAATCAGAATAGCAAAATTGACGTGTTTTAGCATATAATCGTTTCCTTACGAAGGGTTATCCACTCATCCCAATGCCAAATCTATTATACTCTATCCAGCAAGCATCTTGCTATGAGTGCACCTACATCGATTGCAAGGCAGTCTCCGCTAGCAAATTGCCTATATCGTTGAGTGTCAAGTGCGCTAGTACTTTCCAGCATCTTCGTCATTTGTATGATGATTTTGTCTTCTGTAAGGGAGATAAAAAGCTTTATTAAACCTGATCCGTTTAATAAGGTGAGAGTGGGGTAGCCGGTTCGTCATTAGGTGGAAAGCACCGTTTCGCA
>JBAUEV010000247.1:0-4730 GCA_049678805.1 Gammaproteobacteria bacterium | reverse complement strand
ATCATCATGAATTGGCAAACGACTCATCCTTATTTACATGCTATGGGTATTCCTCTATGGCATATGCGAAAAACCTTGGCTTATCGCTGCTATGCACTTGGCGATGCACAAGGGATAACGCGTGGTGGTTTGTTGGTGGATAACAGCGTAGACATCAATGGCTATCAGGATGAAGTGGAGTCATTGCTGGACGCTATGCTGCAAGCCATTCATGTGCGACGGTATTTATTGCCTCAAGTAACTGAATTTTCATTTGCTATGTATTTGGTGATGGGCGAAGCTTTAGCACAATTTATAGCGCAATCGTCAGCACCGTTAACAGAATTACGTGAGCAAGTACTCTATCTTACTGGGAAACAAATACCTGTGATCGCTACTTACCATCCTATTGATCTGTTGCGCCAACCTGCAAATAAACGTAATGCATGGTTAGATTTACAGCAAGCAGCCCGATTGTGGGCAAGTGCTAATGGCTGAGCGTTGGCAGTTACGTCCCATGCAAGGACAAGATTTGACACAAGTGGTGGCAATTGAACAAGCAGTGCAGTTGCTGCCGTGGACTGAGAGTATGTTTGGTAATTGTTTGGCAGCCAATAATTATCAGTGTTGGGTTGCGGTACAGTCTGGGCGAGTAGTAGGTTTTGCAGTTGCTGTAATCCAGTTAGATGAATGTCATATTTTGAATATAGCCGTTTTGCCAGCGTTGCAACGTCAAGGCATGGGTCGTGCTTTGCTCCAACAGATTTTGCAAATAGCACGAGATATCCATGTTAAACTAGCGTTCTTGGAAGTCCGATTGTTTAATCAACCTGCCATAGAACTGTATCGCGAGTTTGGTTTCACCCAAGCAGGGTTACGGAAAAATTATTACTATAACTCAAATGGTCAATACGAAGATGCGTTATTTTTTACCAAAATGTTGAGTGATAAAGAAATCTAAGAGGTGTTATGAGCAATAAAATGTGGAAAGCTTTGTTGGGTGCAGGGATGTTAGCTATTGTCACAAATACTTTGGCAGAGGTAGGAACTGTCTCTGACGAATTAGCTATCAAACAACGTGTTCATATGCTGGAAATGGCTTTCTATCCTACCCAACCGGATACAGTGGCTAAGTTTTATGCAAAAGCAGTAATGGACCATAATGGTGCTTTGCAATATATGGTATTGTCTCCCGATCTGCGGCAAAGTGTGCAACTTTTTTTGCAAGGTAAGGGATGGGTAACAGGCATTCCGGGTCCGAAGATAGTAAGCTATGATGTTGTTAATATCGCTCGAGCGGCTAAGCTTTGGACATATGCTATTCATTTTAATTTAGAACGGGCTGATGGCCGATCTTATTCTTGCGTTAATCATATTGAAATAGGGAAAGTTATGAATCCTGAATTTGGGATATCCCCCGTCTGGGCGATAACCAAATTAGAATTTTTAGCTCCAACTGAATGCTAACCTATTCCAACCTTAACTTGACCTAAACACTTAAATTCTTTAAAATCGGTCAATGTGTCGCAAAGTTCTCAGCTCACTGCTGCTGGTAATTATACTTGGATGCGGACTAGCCTCGTGTGTCGCTTCAGACGTAGCAACCGAGGTGGCACCGCAGCTTATTGCCAGACCTCGCAGCCCGGTTAATTCCCACAACGTTTTGCCGCCTCCAACCCTCAACGGCAATTTGTGGGAACGCATGCGACATGATTTTGCAATGCCCAATGATACCAGCCGATCCGAGGTGCAGCAGCGGATTCATTGGTTTCAGAGAAACCAGGATTATCTCAATCACACCATTGCTCGTTCTGCCCCTTACATTTATTACATCTATCAACAAACCCAAATTCGCCATTTACCGGCTGAGTTAGCTTTGATCCCAATTGTCGAAAGTGACTATAACCCCACCGCCTATAACGTCAGTGGCGCAAGTGGCCTTTGGCAAATAATGCCTGATACTGCGGCTGGGTTTGGTCTGAAGAAAGATTGGTGGTATGACGGACGCCATGATGTGGTGGCCTCTACCAATGCGGCACTGAGTTTTTTCAATTACCTGCATTCTTTTTTTGATAATGATTGGTTATTGGCAGTGGCAGCTTATGACTGGGGCCCTGGTGCGGTACAACATGTAGTACGCTCTAGTCGAGCGCGCTACCGGCAATCTGATTTCTGGCATCTACCAATGCCGGCAGAAACACGGGATTATGTACCGCGATTATTGGCTTTGGCCGCGATTGTACGTGATCCAAAACATTATGGTATTGACCTACTACCGGTGAACGATGCGCCTTATGTAGAACAAGTGAATGTCGGTACCCAAATTGATATTGCTCAAGCTGCAAAATTAGCCGGGGTAAGTGAACAGACATTGCATCACTTGAATCCGGGGTATCGTCGTTGGGCAACCGACCCCAATGGTCCTTATACGTTGCTGATACCTGTTAGCAATGCTGAGCAGTTTAAGACTAATTTAGCGATATTGCCGCCGAGTGAACGTACGGGCTTCCGTTACCATATTGTTCAAGCCGGTGAGACATTGGAAAGAATTGCTGAGCACTATAAAACGAGCACTTCTATTTTACGACGGATTAACAATCTTCGTGGCAGCTATGTGCATGCACATCAGGGCATTGTTCTGCCAACCAAGCCTACTGCGGTAGCAATTGCCACAGGTTCGACATCAGATGCTCCTCCAACTGAAACCAGCAATGTTGCTTTAAATTCATCTGCAACGTCTGATTTTGCGACTAACAACGAATCATCGTTGGCACAGATAAAATCACCCACTCATATCAGATATAAAGTTAAGAAAGGTGACACCCTGCAAAAAATTGCCAACAACTATGATATCACTACGACTCAATTGGCAGGTTGGAATCACTTTAGTCGTCATCATACTTTAAGGCCTGGCTCTCATTTAGCGATTCACCTCCCATCTGAGCAAACAAAAATGGCTCAAAATACAAGTAGTCATGCCTCCAAAAAATCTAAAAAATTAGCCCACGAAAATGAAATGCTTGCTGAAGAACTTTCTCTTAAATCACATACTTCTAGTTCGCAAACAATCCGTTATACTGTGCGCTCGGGTGACGAGTTGTACAGAATTGCCAGGCATTTTGAAGTCAGTGTCAACGATCTCAAACGCTGGAATAATCTGTCAAGCAACTCGTTGCATCCTGGAAAAAAACTAGTCATTCATAAAACGGCATAATACAACATTCTATGACTGCACAAATTTTAGATGGTAAAAAACTTGGTAAACAAATTCGTGCTCAAATCGCAGGCAAAATCAAACAGCGGCTAACTCAAGGACTTCGTCCGCCTGGCTTGGCAGTTGTATTATTGGGAAGTGATCTTGCTTCAGAAGTTTACGTCAACAACAAACAGGCTGCTTGTAAAGAAGTGGGCATGTTATCGTTTGTGCATAATTTATCGGATGAAACAACCCAGCAAGAACTACTTCAATTAATTGATAACTTAAATGCTGATCCCAAGATTGATGGCATTTTAGTCCAATTACCATTACCTAAACAGATCGATACTGCGGCTGTTATAGAGCATATTAATCCTGCTAAAGATGTTGATGGTTTTCATCCTTACAATTTAGGACGTTTGGTGACGCGCCAGCCATTATTAAGACCTTGTACGCCATATGGGATCATCCAGTTATTGGATTCGGCGGGGATAGAGTTGGCTGGCTTAGATGCAGTTGTGGTAGGTGCTTCAAATATTGTTGGCCGACCGATGGCTTTGGAACTTCTGTTGGCGAAATGTACGGTAACCATATGCCATCGCTTTACTCGGGACTTACCGCAACAGGTACGACGTGCTGATTTATTAATCGCTGCCGTTGGTAAACCAGGACTTATTAAGGGAGAGTGGATAAAGCCGGGTGCGATTGTGCTGGATGTGGGTATCCATCGTTTAGCGGACGGTTCATGGGTGGGGGATGTGGAATTTAACGTTGCACAACAACGTGCTGCTTGGATTACACCAGTGCCAGGCGGCGTTGGCCCTATGACAGTCGCAATGTTGCTGTACAACACACTGCATGCGCAAGAGATGAAAGAAGTTGCACAATGAAACCAAAACCGATTGGCAATTATGAAACAATTGCCAAAGCCTACGCTGAAAATAGAGATAAAAAACCGATTCATAAATTCAAGCAAGCTGCTCCTGAGATGTTTAACAACATTACCACTCAACCGTGGTTTTTATTTATAAGAGCAAGAAAGAAAATATAATCGAAGGTTAAAATTTGATTTGTAGGGTGATCAAAGCATGCCCCGAATGGGTTGCGGGGTGTGGCGTGCTCGCCCCATTTTTTCAGTTATTGCTGTAGATATTTTTTAAAAGGGTAGTTCTATAATAGCGGTTCATTTTTTTAAGGAAGCTTTCAAATGACCCGTACTATTCCAACCCCGCATGACCATTTTTTCCGTGCCGCCATGAGTCGTCAAGAGGTGGCAAAGGCCTTTTTTGAAGCGCATTTACCTGCACACATTCTCAAGCTGGTTGATCTCAAAACACTTACCCTGTGCAAAGAGAGCTTCATTGATGAAGAACTCAAAGAGGTCATTAGTGACCTCTTGTTCTCGGTCAATTTTAATCAAGGCTTAGGTTGATCCTGCTACAGTTTGTCGGACACATCGAACAGAGTAAACTAACTGTTAGAGGTGTATTATGGCAAAGAAAAAATTTGATAAAGAATTTAAGATAAGCGCGGTCAACCTGGTAAAAGAACAAGG
>JBAUEV010000246.1:0-11365 GCA_049678805.1 Gammaproteobacteria bacterium | reverse complement strand
CCTTGTTCTTTTACCAGGTTGACCGCGCTTATCTTAAATTCTTTATCAAATTTTTTCTTTGCCATAATACACCTCTAACAGTTAGTTTACTCTGTTCGATGTGTCCGACAAACTGTAGCAGGATCAGACGATGCATGTCTCTTATCAAAGCTATCAAAGGATGGAGTCTGGAAAGAATTTGACAATGAAGAGCGTAAAACGAGCTGCAGAAGCGATAGGAGCCATCGTAGAAATTCGAATAAGAAAGATTGATAATTTAGCCCATTACACGCATAAAAATTAGAACTGTAATAAACGTTACCCATCAGACGTTGTACCCCGAACTTTCATGGAGCCCAATACAGTGATATTGGCCGAGCTGCCTATCAAATTAAGAGTAATTAACTAATACATATTATTTGTATCAAGTTTATTTAAAATAAAAAATTTTAACAAATCCACCATTCGGCCATGTGTTCTTTCGGGTTGATTCTTAGCAATATCAAGTGGCGTTTCTCCCTCTATCGTCCGTGCATTGAGATTAGCTCCAGCGGCCACTAACAATGGCACTACTCCTAAACAATTATTTATCGCAGCAAAATGTAAGGGGGTTATTCTGATGATATCATCACAGTAATTGGCATCTGCACCTTCTTGTAATAGTTTTCTTACTTGTTCTGTGTTATTTGCGCGTACAGCATTTATAAATATCAGATCAAGGCTCATAATATCCTCTCTTTATCTCATTGTATTTTTGATAAAAAAGTAAAATTTTTCACTTTTGTATAAAATTTTAATACGTAGTGTGCGGAACTTTTACGTCTAGCCTATAAGTAAGTTGCAATGGTAGTGTCAACCTCATTTAAGCATACCCTACTTTGAGGAAAACATATTTATAGTTTAAAAATTACTTTACCTGATTTCTAAATTCAATAGCATTAAAAGCGCGTCCGAAATGTTTTTAACTCGGCTCTGAGCGATGAAGCATGAGCTTCACAATCAGCTGGAACTACTGCCACGGAGATAACAATAAGTTATAACGTTGGCACCTTCGGTACACAGGCGAGTAAATGTTGAGTATAAGGATGAGCAGGGTTGTTTAATATTTGTTGCACCTCACCCTGTTCAACAATCTTGCCCTCGCGCATCACTGCAACTTCATCTGCTAAATACGCCACCACTGCAAAATTATGGGTAATCAACAAATAAGATAATCCCAACTCGATTTGTAATTTTTCCAATAATCGTAACACTTGCATTTGCACCGTAGCATCTAACGCACTGGTAGGCTCATCACAAATAATAACCTTAGGTTGCAGTGCCAAACTACGCGCAATACAAATGCGTTGCCGTTGACCGCCAGAAAAC
This sequence comes from Gammaproteobacteria bacterium, assembly GCA_049678805.1. GTDB lineage: Bacteria > Pseudomonadota > Gammaproteobacteria > JBAUEV01. Next base: position 10,018 of record JBAUEV010000246.1, on the reverse strand, counting down.
TCATGTGGATATTGCCACTGACTATCCGTTGTCAATCCGACCAGTTGCAACAATTCCGCAATCCGTGTTTCACGTTGCTCTCGAGTTAATTTTAGCCCATAAGCTACCAAACCCTCAGCAATAATTTCGCCTACCAACATCCGTGGATTTATCGCAGCATAAGGGTCTTGAAAAACAATTTGCAAATCTTGGCGTAATTTACGAAATCGCGCATTACTGATAACTGCTAAATCGCGTCCTTCAAAAAGAATGCGACCACCCGTCGGTTTTAAAAGTCTTACAATACTACGACCTACTGTGGTCTTGCCCGAGCCAGATTCACCAATTAATGCCAAAGTACGTCCTGGCCGTAAAGAAAAATCGACGTTATCAACAGCTTTCAGATAACCCACAGTACGTTGCCAAAGCCCCTTACGTACGGGAAAATACACCCGCAAATCCTCAACGTTTAAAATCGGTGTAATTGTTGAAACTGGCTCAATAGGACGCTGCCGATTTTGCCAATTGGGTAAAGATGCTAATAAATGACGACTATATTCTTGCGTAGGTTGACGGAAAAAAATACTCGCAGGCGTTTGTTCTACCAATTTGCCCTCGTGCATTACTATAACTTGGTCAGCAATCTGCGCCACAATGCCTAAATCATGCGTAATTAACAATAAACTCATGCCTAATTTAGTTTTCAAGCTTTTCAACAACTGTAAAATTTGTGCGGCCAAAGTAACATCCAAGGCGCTGGTAGGTTCATCAGCAATCAGTAATTCCGGCTCAGCGGCCAACATCATAGCAATTAACGCCCGTTGCCGCATGCCACCTGATAATTGATGTGAATAAGATGCGGCAACTCGTTCAGGTTGGTCAATACCTACTTCAGTAAGCCAAGCTAACAATTGTTTTTTGCGCATGTTTCGACTTAAACGCGAGTGACTACGTAATACTTCATCAATTTGTTCACCAATGGTCAGTACCGGATTGAGTGCTGTCATTGCATCTTGAAAAATTAAACCAATCCGTTTGCCACGAACTTTACGCATGGCTACTTCAGGCAATTGCAAAATATCTTGCCCCTTTAACCAAATGTGACTCGCGACATGTACTCGCGCAGTTTCAGGCAACAATTGCATAATAGCCAATGCGGTAAGGGTTTTACCACTGCCGGATTCCCCCACCAAGGCAACAGTTTCACCCGCATGGATAGTGAAATTAATGTTTTTTACCACGGGCAGCCAGTTTCGTTCTTTAGAAAAAGCAATTTGCAAATCCTGTACCCGCAATAATTCATCATTCATACTTTTTAATTCCCTGTCTACCTCATCAACGGTCTTCAAACTCACATCCTAACTGCATTCTAAATCATAGCTTGCAACAAACTTAATGAATTATTTTCAATTAATTTCGCGCAAATGTGGATCAAACGCGTCACGTACTGCATCAGCAAATACATTCGCCGATAATACCAAGACAAACATAAATATAAACGCGGCTAATAACGGCCACCATACTGTTGGTTCTCTGGCTAATTCTAAACGCGCACTATTAATCATATTCCCCCAACTTATCGTCGTTGGGTCTACACCTACCCCCACATAAGACAACACTGCTTCTGCTAAAACTAAACCACTAAAATCCAACACCACTGTAATCAAAATAATATGCAACACGTTTGGCAAAATATGTTTCATTAAAATTTTATAAGGCCGAGTGCCTAACGTTACCGCTGCTTCAACAAATTCCACCTGATGCAATTTCAGGGTTTCACCGCGTAATAAGCGACATAAAGTAGTCCAACTCGTAATACCCAAAATAGCGCATAACGCTAATAAACGTGCATCTGCACGCTCAGCCAAGGTGGGAAATAACGCCGGATGATTAGCAATCACTATTTGCAAAGACAAAATGACTGCAGTGATTAATAATACACCAGGAATAGAGCTCAAAGTTGTATAAAGATATTGAATAATATCATCTATCCAACCACGAAAATAACCCGCCACCATACCCAATATCACAGCCAATGGAAGCATAAATAATGTGGTTAGTGTGCCAATCAAAAATCCAGTGCGAATACTTTTTATTGTTTGATAAAAAACGTCTTGCCCTACTTTGTCAGTACCTAGGATATGATAAGCCGCAGCTAAATGCCCCAACACAAAACTAATCTGTAATACTATCAAGAGTGCTAATAATGCTTCCCGCCAAGCAACAGTCGTTTTACCACGAAAAATAGCGCCTAATTTGTTAAAAAAAGTTTGTTGTCGTCGTTTAGCTAACCACACGAGCAGAGGAAAACCTATTATGATCCAAAGTACGGTGCCTTGGATTATTCCTAGCAAAATTCGCCTTAAAATATCGGTTTTTTTATTAAATCCGGGTTGAGTTTGTTGTACAGCGTCATATTGCAAACGTGGGTATGCCTCGACTGTTTGTCCATTCGGCAAAATGATTAATTCTTTAACGTATAAACGGGAAGCAAAGGGCGCTGAGTAAGTTACTTCCGATATCTCATTCAGAGGGCTGAACAATACATCGAGCACACTTTTCACTTCGGTAGAATAATATATGCCACCCTGTTGTGGGGAAGTAGATAACCGTGATTGAAAATGTATGGAATCTAATAATGCGACTAACCCATAAGTGATAAGCACCACTAACGCCACCAATCCTAAACGACGCCGAGTAACTTCTCGCCAAGGAGCGCGCAACGGTTCGTAGCGCCGTGCCCAAAAGATAAATAATGCTATGGTTAATAATAGTAGATAAGTTAAAGCGTCCGTCCATAGAACAACAATTTTTACTGCCATCTAGATGCAATCCTTGCAGTGAATGAGCTGTTAAGTTTTAATAAGTGGGTGCTCTGTATTTTGTTCCAAATGATGCAAAATTTCATCTAACAAGCGACTTGCGCCAAAGCGAAATGTATTTCGGGCAGGCCAATGGGGACCGAATATATCTTGGGCAAGTTGCCAATAAATAGCAGCTTGCGCCAGGGTACGCACCCCACCCGATATTTTACAACCTGCTTTAAAGGGTGTTTCATGAATAATAGATAATATCGTTTTCACTGCTTCGGGTGTAGCACCCATTGGTATCTTGCCAGTAGATGTTTTAATAAAATTAGCACCCGTTGTGAGTACATCACGACTGGCCGCAGCAATGAGATCAAAATTCGGAAATGCACCTGTTTCCAAAATCACTTTTAAACAAATCTTCGGTCCACACACACTACGGCACTGAACAAGAAAATCTTTCACATAGTCATGTTCACCTGCAAGATACGCTTGATAAGGCATTACCACATCTATTTCGTCAGCACCTGCTTGAATAGCTTGCGTTATTTCGCTTAACACGGATGTTAAAGATGCATCACCATAAGGAAAATTACTCACTGCGGCAATTTTCACACTGGAATTCAGCAATTTTTGACGTACCAATGGTATAAAGCGCGGATAAACGCAAACGGCTGCGACTTCGCCAAATGGCGTTACTGCTTTTTGGCATAATGCGGTAATGGTTTCTTCGGTATCATTTTCTTGCAAGCTGGTTAAATCAAGCAAAGGTAACAAATTTCTGGCCAATATTGGCATCACCTTAAAACTCCCTGTTTTTGATAAATTCCATTAAAAGTCGTCGTAAATTACCTGCGGCTTGTCCAGCAACTCGCAAAGTCTGCTCATGGCTGGGTTTTTCTTCACTCATACCCGCTGCAAGATTGGTAATTATTGAAATAGCTGCCACCCGCATACCACAATAACGCGCCACAATCACTTCCGGCACAGTAGACATACCCACCACATCTGCACCTAATATACGAAATGCCTGGATTTCCGCCGGCGTTTCAAAACTCGGTCCCAATACACCCACATAAACACCTTGTGGTAATTCCATTTTTAAATCATGTGCACAGCGCAGCAGTTGTTGTCGCAAATGCATATCATAAGCATTTTCCAAGGCCACAAATTGTGAACCAAACGTTTGGTCGGTCTCTCCCACTAACGGATTACTAAATTGAAAATTAATATGATCGCTTACAAGCATCAAATTACCTGGAACAATTTCGGAATGTAACGATCCTGCTGCATTTGTGGCTAGCAAAATTTCGCAGCCGAGCAAGCGTAAGGTATAGATAAAAGCGCGGATATGCTTCATACTTATGCCTTCATAAGAATGTACTCGCCCTTGTAAACAAACCACGGGCACATCTTGTAAAGTGCCAAGATAAAGCTGATTTTTATGTCCCGCTACTGTACTTTTAGGAAACCCAGGCAATTCTTCATAAGGAATAATGATCGGTTGCGCAATCGCCTGCGCTAATTCCGCTACGCCTGAACCTAATATAATTGCCACGCGTGGCTTAAAATTTGCAGCTCGCTCCTGGATGACGGTTACCGCTTGTTGTGCTAATGCAATTGAAGTTGTCATGGGATAACCTGGTTAGTTTGTCATTATTTCCTTTCAGAATCATATGTTATACTAATTCAGCCTGCATTGCTGCAGGGATGTTCTAACCACATTTATGGAGATTCTACTCATGGCAATAATCAATGAAAAACTACTTCAAGCCGCTGTTGCAGGGATAGTAGGCGTAGGGCTTAGCATAACTGCCAACTCAGCTATGGCTGCTAGACCAGCCGCGATGGAAAAATGCTATGGTATTGCCCAGGCTGGCAAAAATGATTGTGGTACTAAAGCCCATGCTTGTGCGGGCTTATCTAAGACAAATAATGATCCTGGTGAGTGGATTCTCGTGCCGCAAGGAACCTGCATAACATTGCATCATGGCAGTTTACAACCGGGGGGCTTAAACAAAACTTCTTACTCCGCCAAGAAAAATCCTCCTAATCAGTAATATTTTTCTAGCAGCACACACATTTTATGAAGGCATCCGCTAGACCAATTCAAGGTGTAGGAATTGGTCTACGTGTGGTGCATATCCCATACATTCTTGAACACCAGCCCGACGTCCCTTGGCTTGAAGTATTGACAGATAATTACCTTAATGAAGGTGGAATTGCCTTACACCAATTACATCGTGTTCGGGTTGATTATCCGATGGTCTTACATGGAGTAGGACTCTCATTAGGCGCTACTGATCCGTTGAATTGGGATTATTTAAAAAATCTGAAACAACTCATGCAACAATTAGAACCCGCCTGGATTTCCGATCATCTTTGTTGGGTTTCGGCCCAACAACAGTATTTTCATGAATTATTGCCTTTACCCTACACGGAAGAAGCCTTGCAACTTCTCGTGCAACGCATCAGACGAGTACAAGATTATTTAGGGCAACAGATTTTAGTTGAAAATGTATCGAGTTATTTAAGCTATCAGCATTCCACTTTAACGGAATGGGAATTTCTCAATCAAGTGGCTGAACAGGCTGATTGCTTTATTTTGCTCGACATTAATAATATTTATGTGAGTGCCACTAATCTTGATTTCGATGCCAATACGTATTTATCGCAAATAAATCCTCAACGCGTTCGCCAATTTCATTTGGCCGGTTATCAATCCCAACTTAATTATTTACTGGATGCACATAGCGCACCCGTGCATACCCCAGTATGGCAACTTTATGAAAAAGCACTAACCCACTTTGGCGCCATACCTACCCTTATCGAATGGGATACCAATATCCCTGAATTTGCCCAGCTTCAAGCTGAAGCTGCAAAAGCACAAGCTAAAATGCAATTATTTCAATGTAAAAATACTGCACTAAAAAACCAAGTGAGAGTTGATTTGAAGACTGTCGAGCACCCTGAAAATAAGCTCTCTTTACTACAAGCCGATTTTGCAGCCGCTTTACGTGGCAATCCAATTACATCTCAATTGCAAACTTTGATTCGGCCTTGCGCGAAGCTATCAGTTACTCAGAGTATTGATGTTTATCGTGATAGTATGACTGAAGCATTAATATTAACGTTGACTAGCATTTACCCTGTTTGCCAACAACTGGTTGGTACTGAATTTTTTCGTGGGATGGCTCAGCGTTATATTTGCCAAACACCTTCCCTTTCACCCGACTTAAGTGATTATGGCTTATTTTTTGCAGAATTCATTGCACAATTTCCGCCGGCGCAACAATTACCTTATCTTGCTGATGTAGCACGTTTAGAATGGGCGTGGTGGTCTACGTTTCATAACCCCAATGTTTTGTCAGTCAATCCCGATTGGGCAGCATTAGCAAGCATGACTGAAACTGAACAATCACACGTTATTTTGCAACTTTGTGCTCCTCATCACTTGCTTGCTTCGCCTTATCCTATTCAGCAAATCTGGCAAATGCACCAAGATAATAACTTTAAAAATATCATTAATTTTCACGAAAATACTGCATATTTATTTATTTGGCGTGATAATTTCACGGTTAAAATTGAAACCATTACCCGTTTAGAATGGACGTTATTACGTGCTTTGCAACAGCGACAGGATTTAGCCACTTTATGCGAAACAATCACCGCTTATGATGCAACCGCCAATATCGCACAAATATTGCCTGGTTTAGTGCAACGTGGTTGGATTAGTAATTTTAACTAAAGAAAGAGAAAGATTTAACTTTAAAGCAGAAAACATTTATACTTCCACCTCGCAACGACGAGATAGTCCAATGCTTCCAGGATTTGAGCTTGTTACGATCAGTGTTAACTCAACAGGTTAGCAAAGAATTCTTTAATCTTTAGGAGGGATCCCATGTTTAAGAAATGGTTATTATTTGCAATCATTATCCTACTTCCAGGAGAATACGCTATGGCATTCACTTTAACCACTAGTGCCTGGGAATCTAATGGCTCCATCCCCAAGCAATATACGTGCGATGGAACCAATATTTCTCCATCCCTTACTTGGCATAATCCGCCGGTCGGAACAAAATCTTTCATACTTATTATGGACGATCCCGATGCTCCAGCAGGTACTTGGACCCATTGGGTGTTATTTAACATTCCCGCTGACATACATAGCTTCCCGGAAAACCTACACCAATTACCACAAGGTACCTTGTCGGTTAAAAATAGTGCGGGGCATGCCCGTTATGATGGGCCTTGCCCGCCAGATCGTGAGCATCGCTATTTCTTCAACTTATACGCGCTTAACACCCAACTAGAACCTAAAGCAGGTGAAGATTTAAAAACACTTCGAAATGCCATGCATGGGCATGTAATTGGTAATGCTAGGTTAGAAGGTCGTTATAATCGTAAACGGTGAAAATGAAGAAATTATCCCCGAATTTCATAAAACTTACAGCCTTATTAAATGACCTTGAATACCATGATGGTACTACTATTGGCGAAGCGCTGAACATTACGCGCAGCGCTGTTTGGAAGGTAATTAAGAAACTTGAAAATTATGGCATTGAAATTGATTCGGTAAAAGGTAAGGGATACGCGTTACGTGAACCACTCATATTACTTGATAAACACTTTATAGCGAAAAATCTAAATAACAAAGATATTTTGATTGAAATCTACGAAACCATTGATTCGACCAATGCCTATTTGAAAGCATTTTATAATAGCAGTAAGCCCAAAATTTGTTTAGCTGAATATCAAACTAAAGGAAGAGGTAGGCTACAGCGTAATTGGCACTCTCCATTTGGCCAAAACATTTATTTTTCCTGCCTTTATCCTTTTCAGAAAGACATTAGCGAATTGGCAGGATTAAGCTTAGTCGTAAGTTTAGCGATTGTAAGAGCATTGACAATATATAAACTGCCTGCACCATTATTTGTTAAATGGCCTAATGACGTCGTTTATCAAAATAAAAAACTTGCTGGTTGCCTTCTTGAAATACAAGCTGAAACGAATGGCATGTGTTCAGTCGTTATTGGTATTGGCATTAATGCTAATATGTCGCACGATAAACACCATGCAATCACCCAACCCTGGACCTCGCTAAAAACTATTTTAAACACCACAGTAGATCGCAATCCATTATGTGTTTCACTGATGAATAATCTAATGTTTTATCTTAAGCAATTTGAAGTCAAAGGATTGCTGTCATTTATTGATGAATGGCAACGTGTAGATAGTTTAGCTAACCAAAGCATTCACCTTAAACATATTAATCATACGATAATGGGGCGGGTAAAAGGCATTAATCAACATGGGCATTTAATTCTGACATTAACAGACGGCACAGTAAGGACATTTTCTTCCGGCGATACCACTATAATAAAGTATTAATTAGCCCCTCATTGCGATAGGTAGCTTTGATACAGCGTTAAACGACAGCTTTTTCCCACAGTTTTCTGGATACCGCGGACAAGCCGCGGTACGTAGGCAGTGAGGAGCGAGAGGCACATAGGCAGTGAGGAGGGGTAAATGCCGCGAACAAGTCGGCGTTGTTGCATATTTCTTATAAATTAAGGTCGTTAGGTAGGAATGTCGTGTGGGTGTCGTTGGAAGACCGTAGAATATAGGAATGTATTCTCCGACCGCAGGATGCAGTTTTGTCTGAAAACGACACCCACACGGCATTCTAAAAATAAGAAATATGCAACTTTTGAAAACCTGGATTGCGTCGCTCCGCTCGCAATGACGGGTTTTTGTGGATCCCGCCGGTCAAATCGTGGTTCCTAAGTGGCAGGGGCATGTTTTAAATGCGTTTGCCCTGGCTACGTAGCTACTAAAAATGACAAACTCGTCATTTTCTTGTAATCTTGTTCTTTAAGTCCCTTGACGCGCTAATATGAAATGATAAGGATATGTATTGTTCTATTGGTTTGTCTTCTTACTGGTTGCGCAAGCTATCAGCCTAAGCCGCTGAATATGCAGCCTACTCTCTTACATCAAGTGCCTCATCTTGTTATGGATACTAACCAGATATCCGTACCACAATGGACTAAACCCCACCTTAATCACCCTAATGGCCTAACTATGGAGCAAGTCGCAACACTAGCAGTTGCAAATAACCCTGATTTAATACTTGCTCGTGATGATGTCGGCGTTGCTCAGGCCCAGGCGTTTGCCGCAGGATTACTGCCTGACCCACAATTAAATGCAGTCTTCGGTTTTCCTACTGTCCATCCTCCTGGAACTGTAAATGCCTATTCTTATACCTTGAGTTACGATCTACATGCTTTGTGGATTCGATCGGTTGTGATGAGCCAGGCTAATGCTGCCCGTTGCAAAGTAGACCTCACATTATTGTGGCAGGAATGGCAAACAGCCAGCCAAGCCCGCTTGTTATTTGTTAGAAACATCGAACAGCAACGAATGATGCGATTTCTACAGCAAGATCGGGCCATAATTTTTGAACATTATCGTCAAACTCAAATGGGAGTGCGCACAGGCAATACCACCATAGATGTGGCAAGCGCCGATGTAATAGCGCTAGGCGACATTACTCAACGGATTAATGACCTCGCGCGTCTAATCAATCAAAATCATCATGATCTTAATCTATTATTAGGATTAGCGCCGGAGGTTAATTTGCCTTTAGCAGGGGATTTACCAATAGAGCGTTTAAATAAAGCTAAAGTGGCTGCCAATCTCCAGCGCTTAGCCTATTGTCGTCCTGATTTACTGGCCTTAAAAGCTGGCTATGAGAGCCAGGATGCACGCTATCGTCAAGCAATCATTGAGCAATTTCCAGCTATTAATTTAGGCTTAACATACGCCAGAGACGATACCAATATCACCTATGCAGGTTTTGGCCTGTCAATGAATCTGCCTATCTTTAATCGTAATCGTGGCAATGTTGCTATTGAGCAAGCCACTCGCCAACGCTTATACGATGATTTTCAAAATCGCCTAAATAGCGCCTATAGTGATATCGAAACTATGTTAGTAGACCAAAAACTGATGGAAAACCAGTTGCTGCAAGTCAAACATAACATTACTCTACTGCAACAAATGTTAACCAACGCGCGAGCAAAATTGAAAAATGGAAGCATTAGTGCATCCATTTATAATAGTTTACGGCTTAATCTATTGGATACGCGTATAAAAGCGATCATTTTAGAACAAAATATTTTGGAACAGCGAGTGGCACTCCAAACGCTACTCGGCGGAGAGTTACCAAC
>JBAUEV010000245.1:0-2685 GCA_049678805.1 Gammaproteobacteria bacterium | reverse complement strand
AATTTCAACTGATCCAGAAATAAGCAAAATCTTTGCTGTAACAGCATGATTTTCCAAGAATTTTTTAAGAGAATGGGGGTAACTTGTTGCGACACTCTTATTTTGCAGCGATTGTATGTCCTTAAATTTACTTTCTGCTGGCAAAGCAATGGATAAACGGCAATGACCAAAACCTAAACGTGCTACTATTGCAAAATTATTATCATTACCATCAAATGCTAATCGGGATTCATGTTCATATAAAACATTCTCTCCTACAATGCCTAAATCGCATATGCCATCACTGACTAGCGTAGTTATGTCATCATCTCTTACAAAAAGTAAATCAATTGGCAGATTTTCACTGTGGCAATAAAGTGTATTAGGATCAATACGTGCTTTTAAACCGCATTGAAACAGCAATTCTAAAGATTCTTTATTTAGACGCCCTTTTTTCTGGAGCGCAATTCTGATTCTTTGATTTGTTATCATGTGTTTTCAACACTCTGTCATAAATTAAATTATAGCTACCTGTCCCAAATGAAATATAGCGAGCAACACGGCTAATAGTAGTGAGACTTACACCTGTAGCAGCATGTATATCGCGATAAGAAACTCCTTGCTTAATTAACACAACCACACGCCAACGATCAGCCATTGCCTGAATTTCAGCAGGAGTGCACAGGTCTTGAAGAAAATTCCCTATCTCTACATTGCTCTTAAGCAGTGCCACAGCATTTAATAGGCCAAACTGCCCGCCTAGTTCATCTTCGGAAGAATTTGACTTGAATAATTTCATATACCGGTGATTTACCATTTGTTCTATTAAACTAATACACTAGTTGATTAGTATAATAAATCTATTAAATCAAAATAACAAGTGCTGCCTAAACTAAATTAGGCTACCCTGCTAGCAAATGAGGTAAACTGTTGGAAACGACTCGTTCCAGGATGGTTAGAGAATGGCAACACTAGCGATCTGCCGCAAAGAATACTAAAATGGGACGGCATAAATTTATCAGTGAGTGTATTATGACATTTGGTTATGTGAGCCCGATTGACCAATATCTGGAAGAGTTCGACAAGACTCATCCTTTAACTGAATCCCAGCGCGCTGAAATTAAAAAATACCAGTGGATTGATGACTTGCGAGATCATCCACATCCGGAAATGTCAGAAAATGAGCTTTGGGAGGCGTTTTAGTTTTTTAGTTAAGGAGTGAATTATTCTCCTGAGAGAAACTAAGCCATTTTTGAACACGGAAGAATCTGAACATGTCTATATGGAACACAACTGACCCATTTGCCAAATTTTTAAAAATGGGGTTTAAAACCAACTGTCAATCTATTTTAAAAGCAGATACGGCCAATTTGGACAGCTACCACAGCTGCCTAAGCCGTCTATTTTCAAATATCCCCTACGAATGCCTTCCACTCGATATTAAAGAACAAGGAAATAGATTTTCGAAAATAATGAAGCAAATAGACCAACCTCTTGTTGATAGGTTCCATAACGAATATGCTTCAAACATGAGAAAATTTACAGACGAGGAAATATCATCTCTTGAACCTATCATTTCCTGGGCTGTAAACTTAAGGAAAATAGCTTATGAGACTTGTACAAAAAATTTCTTACAACGTACAAAAGCAAGCATTAATGAATTCTTACTCAATAACCAGATCAAAGAATTAAACGAAAACAAACTTGATAAATGTCTCCTTAACGGATTCTATGGGAGTGTTTCTCAAGAATTATCTTATCGATATCTAAATCCTTTTCTTTCGACAGCAGCAGCATCCCAGGACCAGGAAACTAATAAACAGGCACTTACAACCAACGTAATTGAAAATATAAATTTTTATAAATTACGAAGATTATCAAACAGCATTAAATATTTTCTGGGCCAAAACAGTCGTAATCAGGAAATATCATCTACAGGGTTGCACAAATTACTAGCAGAGATCAAACAACTTATTGAGGATAGGCCAGATAATTTAGAACCCCTTGATGATGATTACTATAATAAACAACTGCAGCAATACGTTATAATTAATAAATTAGAGAAATTCTCAATGGCCTTGACAAGCGTTCTGGAAGCAATAAAACCATACCCCGAATTTTTGACAAAAGGATCAACTGCTGAAGCGAGCACAACAGATGATACAGATATATTTAGGAACTTGCGAGAAAAGCTAACTCTGATCCAAACCACGATTAAAGAAGATATAAAAAATTATGATTTAAACAATTCCAATACTACGTTACTTAATGATTGTTATTATCAAGAGCGAATGGATCAGTTCAATCATGATATGAATGAAGCTATTAAAGGAGTACAAGGGGAGCACAAACGGGAAATCAGTGCTTTTCTCTATAAATTATGGGTTAGTGTGACTCAAATGTTGCGAAAACCTGAATATTCTGAAAATCCAGCAAAAACGCCTCCCTAATTTATCATTTTTTGTCACAGAAAGAGCCAAAAAATTAAAAAGATTGCAGGATGATATGGAAAGAGTCACTGACATTATTGAAAGAAAAACTTGTTTGAAAGCTGGACGTCTCTCACGCTAAAAAGAGGGGTCGCGGCACCGACCACAAAACACTCGAAACCCGCGGCACCGATTTCAAAATACTCGAAACCCCGCGACTTGATCGGCGTTGTTGCATATTTCTTAGGATAGAATGTCGAGAAGGAATGAAAAGGTA
>JBAUEV010000244.1:0-5088 GCA_049678805.1 Gammaproteobacteria bacterium | reverse complement strand
CCTTGTTCTTTTACCAGGTTGACCGCGCTTATCTTAAATTCTTTATCAAATTTTTTCTTTGCCATAATACACCTCTAACAGTTAGTTTACTCTGTTCGATGTGTCCGACAAACTGTAGCAGGATCAGTCGCTTCGCTCCTCGCAATGACGTCTTTCGGAGATTGCCGTGTCGCTTCGCTCCTCGCAATGACATCTTTTGGGTAATCAGGTGTTTATTACTTCAAAATGAACCCGTGGGGTTACTTGGCAAAGTAATTCATAACCAATAGTACCTGCATGGCGAGCAATTTCTTCAATTGGCAACCCTTTACCCCACAACGTAACGATGTCTCCTACTTGTGCAGCAGGGCAATTGCGTAAATCCACCGTCAGCATGTCCATAGACACGCGACCAGCCATTGGGCATAGCGTATTGCGAATTAACAATGGCGTACCGTTGGGCGCGTGCCGCGGATAGCCATCACCATAACCAATCGCAACCACCCCTACACGCATTTCTTCTGGACAAGTCCAGGTGCCGCCATAGCCCACAGCATCACCGCGTTGTAAGGTGTTAATTGCGATGAGTCGCGTGTGTAAGGTCATCACCGGTTGCAAATCAAAATCGTGTGCCGTACGTTCAGCAAATGGCGATACGCCATATAACATAATCCCAGGTCGTATCCAATCGGCATGACTATCCTGCCAGGCGATGATGCCTGCTGAATTGGCAATGCTTTTGGTAGCTAACCAAGTTGCAGTTGTTTTTTTGAAAAGCTGAATTTGTTGCTGGGTTATGTTTTTTTTAAGATTATCAGCTTCGGCTAAATGAGTAAGAACGTGCAATGGTTTTGCCACATTCGCACATGTGTGTAAACGTTCATAAGCGGCTTGTGCTTGGTGAATAGGAAAACCTAAGCGGTGCATTCCGGTATCGAGTTTGAGCCAGATGCTAATAGGACGCGTTAACGTAGTTTGTTCTAATAAACGTATTTGTTCAGCGTGGTGTACAACGAGGGAAATATGTTGTGCTGCTGCTTGCTGTAATTCACTGGTGGATTGAACGCCCATCATGAGCACTATCGGTTGTCGGATTCCGGCATTGCGTAAGGCTAAGGCTTCAGTCAAACAGGCTACACCAAAACCATCTGCTGGCAGCGTTTTAGCTATTGTCAACATGCCGTGGCCATAACCATTGCTTTTAATCATAGCTAATACAGAACAATTCGGCGCGAATGTTTTTACCCGTTGCCAATTGTGCTGTAATGCTGATATATCAATTGTTGCCCAGGATCGTCGCATAAATAAATAGCCATTAAAAAGAAGCCGCAGCGCTGTAATTTTCAAAACGAGTAAATTGCCCTAAAAATGTTAAAAATAAATTGCCAATCGGACCATTACGTTGTTTTGAAATAATAATTTCGGCCTTACCTTTGTCGCGGCTATTTTTATCATACACTTCGTCACGATAAATAAATAAAATGAGATCGGCATCTTGTTCAATTGCACCAGACTCACGTAAGTCAGACATCATAGGCCGTTTTTCGGTGCGTTGCTCTAAACCGCGATTGAGTTGTGATAATGCTATTACAGGCACATTCATTTCTTTGGCCATCGCTTTTAACGAACGTGAAATTTCTGAAATTTCCAACGCACGATTATCTTTGAAGCCAGGCACTTGCATTAATTGCAAATAATCAATTACGATTAAGCCCAAACCGCCTTGTTCACGCGCAACACGACGAGCACGAGAACGTATTTCAGCCGGACTAAGTGCAGAGGTGTCGTCCACAAACATGGCCACTTCCGATAATTGAGCTACCGTGCTCATAATTCGGCTCCAATCATTATCTTTCAACTTGCCGGTACGCAAAAGTTGTTGGTCAATTCTTCCCAACGATGAAATAAAGCGGATGGCTAGTGATTCACCTGGCATTTCCATGCTGAAAATAAGGATAGGCAATTTTTCGGCTAATGCGATGTTTTCTGCTATGTTCATGGCAAATGCAGTTTTACCCATTGAGGGACGGCCAGCCACAATAATTAAATCCCCTTTTTGCAAGCCAGAAGTTTTTTCATCGAGGTCAATAAAGCCTGTTGAAGTGCCACAAATAGGTTTGCCGGATTTGTAAAGGGCATCGAGGCGTTCAGTTGCATCCGCCATAAAGGCGTTAATGCGGCGTGGTTCGTTGTTGCGGGAACCTTGTTGAGCAATTTTATAGAGTTTGCTTTCCGCTTCTCCTAATATTTCCTGACTTGGGCGGTTTTGGGGATTGAAAGCTGCTTCAGCTGTTTCATTACTGATGCTGATGAGCTGACGTAATACTGAGCGTTCACGGACGATTTCAGCATAAGCTACGATATTGGCGACACTGGGGGTATTGTTTGCCAGTTCATAAACATATAACGATAACTCACTGCCGCTAGCGCCTACGCGTGTCTGCCCTTTGAGAGCATCTGCGACAGTTACGGCATCAAATACATTATCGCGATTGGCAAGTTGGGAGATCATGCGGAAGATAATCCGGTGATCGGCTTGATAGAAGTCAAGATCGCTGAGTTTGCTAGCTATTTTATCCCAAGCACGATTATCCATCATTAAACCGCCTAACACGGATTGCTCTGCCTCGATGGAGTGGGGGGGTACTTTAATTCCTGCTACCTGTGCGTCGAGTGCTGTTGCGTAGGCAGTGCGTTTTTTGGGTTTTTGTGCGATATCCACAGGGTTTTCCTTCAAATTTAGTCATTAATTGAGTAGGAAGTAACCTTGATCCAATTAGTCTGTAACCTGGATGAAGCAGAATCCAGGCTACAGACTAACTGTATCAAGGTTACGCTGCTCTCCCTTGCAGAAAGAGTGAATTATTCTTCCGGCACAATCTTGATTTTTACTTTAACGCTCACGTCAGTATGCAATTGTAGAGCCACTTCATGCTCACCTGCCAGACGCAATGCACCTTCTGGCAAACGTACTTCGCTCTTGGCAAGAGGGACACCCGCTTCAGTAACTGCATGGGCAATTTCTCGAGTGCCAATGGAACCGAATAATTTGCCTTCCTCACCAATTTTGGCAGGAATGGTAACTGCCAATGTGGCGATTTTATTAGCACGTGCTTGAGCAGCAGCCACTGTAGCAGCAAGAGCTTGTTCTAATTCAGCTTGTCGTGCTTGGAAGAGGGCAACATTTTCAGCAGTGGCACGCACGGCTTTGCCTTGAGGAATTAAATAATTTCGACCAAAACCAGCCTTTACTTTTATTTTATCGCCTAATTTTCCGATTTTACCGATTTTCTCTAACAGAATAACTTCCATTGCTGATTACCTCTTTGCTTACTCTATGCGTTTAAAATTAACGCTGATGTTGATCCGAATAGGGCAATAATCCTAAGAAACGTGCCCACTTAATGTGACGAGCTAATTGCCGTTGATGGCGTGCTGATACTCCCGTAATGCGACTTGGCACAATACGGCCTGGTTCGGTAATGTAATCTTTCAGTAATTCAACTTTTTTATAATCAATTTCTTCGGCGTTTGCTCCACTGAAGGGGCAATTTTTGCCTCGTTTACGATAGCTAGGCATGCGTGTTCTCCAAATGGAAAGTAAATAAAAACTATTCTTCGAAGGTTTCTTCAAGCAATCGAGTCTTGCTTTCTTTAGTACCTTCAGTGCGTTTTTGCATCATGGGTGAAGGTTCGGTAATCGCCGAGTCGCGCGTGATAACTAAGTTACGCAGCACAGCATCGTTGTAACGAAATGAATTTTTAAGCTCACTAAGCGTTGGTGCATCGCACTCAATATTCATCAGTACATAATGTGCTTTGTGTACTTTGTTGATGGGGTAGGCGAGCTGTAAACGTCCCCAATCTTCAAGCCGGTGTACTTCACCACCGCTTTGAGTGACTAACGTTCGATAGCGTTTAGTCATTGCCGGCACCTGCTCGCTTTGGTCAGGGTGCACTAAGAAAACAATCTCATAATGGCGCATAAATCGCTCCTTTCGGGTTATAAAAGCCTCCTGCAGGGCAGTGAGGCAAGGAGTTAACAAAACAAAGGTTGTATATCTTAATGAAATTTCATAGAAATTGCAATTTTCAAGGAGTACAATTCTTGGCATCCTCTGTGTCCCCGTGGCTCAGCCCCAGCCTACGTGCCGCGACTTGTCCCCGTAACAGGTGCAGGGTGGTAACCAGAAAACGAATGAAAAAAAGCTGTCATTGCGAGGCCATTTTTTGGCCGAAGCAATCTATCTTCAAAACCTGGATTGCCGCGTCGCTTCGCTCCTCGCAATGACGAAAAAAACTGGATATCGCGCATAAAGCGCAGTACGTAGGCGGAGAGGGAGTGGGATAGATAAAATTTTTTTCATGTAGAGAGTTGAAATAAATATATTTTTTTCAGCCTTAATATAACCTTAAGGTTATTGCTATAGCTTAAGTACTAAGTAAATAGGAATCAGTCTTTGCAAAAAAGGCTGATTAAGATCATCGGAAGACCCTTAAGGGACTTGTAAGAAAATGAAAAAGGAGAGTAGTTATGCCCGCCCCTGGAACCAAAGAAACCACCACAAAATCTGGCCCCCAAGTTACAAACCCGCTTCCCAACGAATCACAAGTACCTGATAGCATGCGTGCACAAGCTCGATTAAACGAACTAATAAAATCATTATATGAGGAGGAAGGGTTAGCTGTTCTACAAGACAAAGAGTTTTATGCTAAGTTCAAGCAAGCAATAAGTGACTATATAATTGTTGCCACTGATAAACGTAGAGATAAAAAAACATCCAAATCCCATCTCGATGCCGCACAGAAAATTTCGCATGAGATGCCTAAGACAGCGAATCCAAATGACAATCAGTTGGTGCTGCTGTCTGGCGCGGTAAAAGCACTGCTAAAAAGTGGTGAAGTAAGAGAGTTTGGTTTTTGGGATGAGAAAGAGAGTGATTTACATCGGTTACTCACCGCCTATCAAGAATGGTTTAGTTTGAAAAAACCTGGTAGCAGAACACGGATTGATCTTGCACAAGAAAACTTAAACGAACTAATAAAATCATTATATGAGGAGGAAGGGTTAGCTGTTCTACAAGACAAAGAGTTTTATGCTAAGTTCAA
>JBAUEV010000243.1:0-10422 GCA_049678805.1 Gammaproteobacteria bacterium | reverse complement strand
GGTATGACTTCAGCACTATCGCATCAAAATGTTAAAAAAGAGCTAAAAAGCGGGGAGAGGGTTGGTTTAAGGTTCCCTCCTATTCGAATAGGGCAAACACATGCACGATAAAGAAACAATAGTTTATGGATTGCATGCCGTAAAAATGCTATTACGGCAACACCCCAATTCCATTCGCCAGTTACTATTACAAGAACATTGGCAAAACCCCGAGCTGCAAAAATTGCTAAAGCAAGTGGAAGCCCTGGCGATTACAGTACAAACCCTACCTAAGAGGCGATTAGACCAACTTACGCAAGAAGCTGTGCATCAGGGGGTTGTAGCACTCTGCGCTAGCGTCACAGATTATAAGGAGATGGATTTACCCGAATTAATTGCCAGTATTAAAGGGCCTGCCTTGTTGTTGATATTGGATGGTGTACAAGACCCTCATAATCTAGGTGCTTGCCTGCGCTCTGCCAACGCTTTTGGGGTGCATGCGGTAATTGCACCTAAAGATCGTGCGGTGGGTATCACTTCTGTGGTACGTAAAGTTGCCAGTGGCGCTGTGGAACTGACCCCTTTGATCCCAGTCACTAATCTTGCCCGTACGCTGCGGTGGTTAAAGGAGCAGGGAATATGGCTATATGGGGCGGATGAAACGGCTACAAAAAGGGTATCGGGGGTTGATTTTACAGGGCCTGCGGCTTTAGTGCTGGGGGCGGAAGGTAAAGGGTTGCGGCGCTTAACTCGCGAATTATGTGATATTTTAGTGCAAATACCCACGGTAGGGGTGGTTTCGAGCTTGAATGTTGCTGTAGCTACGGGTATTGGCTTGTATGAGGCTGTGCGGCAGCGCTTAGCAAATGAGTAATATGTCCTGAAACCCGCGCCCTGCCTGCATTTCCAGCCTTAGTGACTCTGACCAAAAAGGGTATGGAATAATGGGGTTATTCATATTAACTTATTGACAAATCTAATAAATTAGATATAATAGAGCCTGTTAATCCACCCTCAAGGTGGAAATTGTTACAAGATAAGTGGAACAAGTGGTTTTTTTATTAACATGGTATATTAATTAAAGGCGGATAATTCCGAGGTACGCAAAGATGGCTAAACGCAATGATTTGCCAGAAGAACAAGAAAAAGAATACCAATATGACGGAGAAGAGTTTGGGGAACACCTAGGCTCAGAATCGCCTATACAGCCACCTCGATCGCGATTAAAAGCTATATTGTTGAACAGAAGGGTGTTAATACTGGTTGGAGTAGTGGTTGCTGTTTTTATAATTTACCAATATCTTTCACGTGAAAGCCATGTGTTACCGGAAGTGGCATTAGAAAAACAAGCGCAACAAAAATCGGTAGAGAACCAGCACGCTATGGTGAGTGTAGAAAATCCAGTGCCGAATATAGCTACACCCTCCACTGAAGGGTTGCAGACTCAGGTTGAAAACTTGGCGCAAATTGCACAACAAAATCAAGCACAAATACAACAATTACAAGCTAATTTCCAACAAACCCAATCGTTACTTACCCAAGTGGGTAGACATATAGAAGATTTGGGCGGCCAAGTGCAGAATTTAGATCAAAGACTCGCTACGGTAAGTATTAGTAGAGAGACGAAAAAGTCTAGGGCAGTTGCTCCAAGACCCGTTTATACAGTACGTGCGATTATTCCAGGACGGGCCTGGTTGGAAACTTCTCGTGGTAGGACTTTGAGTGTTAAAGTAGGGGATGAAATACCTCGGTATGGACAAGTGCAAATTATTGATGCGGCACAAGGTGTGGTCATAACAAGTTTAGGCGATACTTTACAGTTTGGGTTATAAAAGAGAGTAGGGCTGGTTTAAAGATGAAAACAGTAATACGTATTACATTAATAATAGCGATGACTATGCTGTTGTCTTCTTGCGGCGAGGGTTTTAGTGGTAAATTAACTGACATGTTAAGTAATATTGAAAGAAATCTAGGGCCTGTTTGGCGACTTTTGGTAGCTTTTAGTTACACCTTAGGGATCATATTTGTAGGGGTAGCAGTAATGAAACTTAAACAATATGGGCAGATGACGGTGATGATGTCTACCCATGCTAGTTTAGGTAGTAGCATGGCTTATTTTTTCGTAGGAATAGGACTGTTATTTTTACCTACTCTGTTGGATACATGGATGTTAACAGCGTGGGCTTATAAAATGGATGACATCAGTGGGCCATCAGGAGCACGTCTTGATTTTATGGGCCCTGTCATGAGGATTGTTCAGGTGATTGGGTTAATTTCTTTTTTACGAGGCTGGATTTCATTGATACGGATAGGTGGTGGCGGACAGCCAGGAACGGTAAGTAAAGGTATTATGCATATGGTAGGAGGGATACTAGCTATTAACATCACTGGTACCCTTGATATGTTGAAATCAACGTTGGGTATAACGTAATGATAAGTAGTGATTATTTTTTTGAGAAGTTTTTTAACGTGGGAGGAGTGAAGGTAATGTATTCGAATATGAATGTTTCTAAATTGAGTAGCCATTGGCTATTTAAGATAGGTGTCTCATTATTACTAATGGTAACACTTTTAATGTTTGCCGGGCATGCTTGGGCTGATGACACGAGTGGTGATAATGGTGGCTTGGGAACTTTGGCTATGAACATAACAAATTCAACCCAGAGTTTTGCCAAAGTAATGATGGCGATTGCTTATTTGGCAGGTATTGGCTTTGTGTTAGCTTCAATCTTTAAATTCAAGCAACATAAAGACAATCCGACACAAATACCTTTGGGTACGCCTTTGGCCTTGTTAGTCATTGGTATAGTCCTGGTTTTTCTTCCTAGTATCTTTGCACCCGCAGGGCAGACGATATTTGGTACTTCAGAAAGTACTGCAGTAGGTGGTTTCA
Organism: Gammaproteobacteria bacterium; assembly: GCA_049678805.1. Taxonomy (GTDB): domain Bacteria; phylum Pseudomonadota; class Gammaproteobacteria; genus JBAUEV01. The sequence continues at coordinate 7,550 of JBAUEV010000243.1, read as the reverse complement.
AAGGGGAAGGGATTAGCAAAATTCCTGGAGCAAAATGAGCACAATAACAAGATATGATCGGAGGAGTCTTTTTAATTTGAGACGCCTTCAAAAATAATAACTTTTATGACAACGATATGATAACAGGGACACTTAAACTATCCGCCACGCCTGGTGCGTGGCGGATTTTTATGAGCCGAAAAACAGCTAAGGCTTTCCGTTCAATTGCGCAACAAGTGCTAGAACGAGATCATTACACCTGCCAATACTGCGGTTTTCAAGCCCAGGAATATCAAGAAATAGTTAATCAGAATGGTGACTTTCGCAATAATCAATCATCTAATTTAGCGACTGCCTGTTGTTTTTGCGCACAATGTTTTTTCCTTGAAACTGTTGGCAAAAATGATTATGGCGGTGGCACGGTTATTTACCTACCCGAAATTGCCCAAACAAGTTTAAATGGATTGTGTCATGTGCTTTTTTGTGCAATGACGAATGCTACCCATTATCGAGCAGAAGCCGAGTCAATTTATCGTAGTCTTAAACTGCGTTCGCAAACGGTTGAGGAACAATTAGGTGCAGGAATGAGTGACCCGGCGGTATTGGGACAAATATTAATTGATGCCCAGATGCCGAATCGTCAAAAAGACACTTCTACTTTATTACAACCTTTGCGATTATTACCTTCCTATACTCTTTTTCAAAAGCAAATTGAAACTTGGGCAGCAGCAGCGTTAAATGAGCTGTCTGGAGAAAAAATAGCGGACTAGTATCGTAGGGTGGACACGCTACGCTACAAATTTGTCATCCTGAGCAAAGCGAAGGATCTCTTTTTTTTATGAAAGACGAGATCCTTCGTCGCAAACAACGCTCCTCAGGATGACAAAAACAGTTTATTCAACACTGCCCTTGTAGAGGGAGGAAACAATTCACAAAACCCTGTGGTAAAATCATGTGATAAGGTTGCCCTTTGCTAACGGTTAGCAAAGGGCAACTCTAAATGATGTAATGACTGAGTTAATATCCGAGGAATGCTGTAGTGAAATTCGTTGAATCTATACTCGATGGCTTTGATACCTTTTTAGCTTGGTTGGCTGTTTCATTGAAGCAAACCACAGCTTCTTATTGCGATCTGGAAACTGCCGATAGTCCACAAGTACTTGTAGCACATGATGGTTCCTTGGTGTCGGTGCTAAGGGTAAGCGGGGTAAAAGCTTTAGTAGGTTCAGAGGAATTTGAGCGTATCCATGATGGACTATTACGTACTTTGCAATCCGCAATGTCTAATCCTGGACATACTGTTCAAGTACATTTCAATTACAATAAAGAAGGTATTTCCTCAGAAATCGCTGAAATTTTTACCCCTGCCGTTCAAACGGCGCGTCGTTTATCACTCGATTTAGATGATTTATTTGCAGAACGTATCAAATACCTTGCAGAATATTGTGCTCATGAAGAAGTGTTTTTGGTGCTTTGGACACGTCCGAGCAGTTTAACAACAGAACAATACCGACGTGCTTCAAAAGACAAACTTAAAATGATTCGAGATAAAAAAATCCCTCCCTTTGTACATACTCAAAATCTAGTCGCCGCTATTCCCGATTTACGTGAAGCGCATGATTCTTTCGTACGTTCGGTTTACAGCGAGCTTAATGCCCAAGGTGTGGTAACGTCTCAATTAGAAGTGCATGACGCTATTTATCAAATGCGTCGCACAGTTGACCCTGATTTTACCGATCGAAATTGGCGTCCTGCATTGCCTGGCGACAAGATTACCATCAAACAAATTAAACATTTTAATGGTGAAATTTCTGATGTCATGTGGCCTTCGTTGGGGCGACAATTATTACCGCGCGATGCTGAAAATTTAGATTTACGAACGGTGCGTATTGGTGATCTTATTTATTCATCGGTATTCATTGATTTATTTCCTAAAGATATCCAGGAATTTATTGATTTATTTTCCCGTATTCGCCAAATGAAAATTCCGTGGCGAATTTCGTTTTTAATTGAAAGTGGCGGATTAAGCTCTTTAAAATTACGCGCGGCACTGACATCGATTTTAAGCTTTTCTTCAGCACAGAATCGCTTGTTCAATGAATCTGTGAGCTTGTTGCGCTACATCAATCTTAAAACGGATGATGCGGTTGTAAAATTGCGTGTGGCGGCTGCTACTTGGGCGCCTGAAGGCGATATTCGCACCTTGCGTTCTCGTACTTCACAACTTGCCAAGGCGATTGAAAACTGGGGTTCTTGTGATGTTTCAGAAGTATCAGGTGATGCTTTTGCTGGTGTAGTGTCCAGTATGTTAGGAATTTCTAGTACCAGTGTTGCCACGCCTTCGGTAGCGCCCTTATCTGACGTATTAACCATGTTGCCGCTATTTAGACCTTCTTCCCCTTGGAAGCAGGGGGCCATTTTATTCCGTTCGCCCGATGGTAAACCTTGGCCTTATCAACCAGGTTCTTCAGAGCAAACCACTTGGATTGATTTGATTTATGCGCGGCCAGGTTCAGGTAAATCAGTATTATCAAATGCTATCAATCTTGCCCTTTGTTTAGCGGCTGGCATCCAACGTTTACCTCGTATTGCGGTGATAGACATTGGTCCCTCGAGTAGTGGTCTGATTTCATTACTCAAAGAAGCGTTGCCGGACAATCAAAAACATTTAGCCGCTTATTATCGCTTACGCATGACGCCTGATTATTCCATAAACCCCTTTGACACCCAGTTGGGATGTCGTTTTCCTACACCTCAAGAACGTAGTTTTTTAGTTAATTTTTTAACTTTACTTGCTACGCCGGTGGGTGCAGAAAAACCCTATGATGGCATTACTGATATGTCTGGGATGGTAATTGATGAGCTTTACAAACATTTAGCCGATGGGGGGAATCCCCATGTTTATACCTCCGGGGTTGAAGCGTTGTTGGATGGCATTTTGGAAGAGATTGGTTTTGTGCGCGATCAACACACCACCTGGTGGGAAGTAACTGATGCACTATTTTTGGCTGGTTTTGTTCATGAAGCAATGTTAGCGCAACGTCATGCGATGCCGGTGTTGGCGGATACTGCCTCCATTGCTCGTATGCCGGCAATTGAAGATTTATATGGCAGAATCATCGCGCCCACGGGAGAAAATTTAATCAATGCGTTCACTCGTATGATTTCGAGTGCGGTGCGGGAATACCCTATCATTTCTCAAGTAACGCAGTTTGATTTAGGCGATGCGCGGGTTGTATCACTTGATCTCGATGAAGTGGCTAAAAGTGGTGGCGATGCGGCAAATCGCCAAACGGCGGTCATGTACATGTTAGGACGTTATGTGCTGGCACGACATTATTACCTCAATGAAGATAATCTCGAAGATATGCCGCCCACTTATCGTAGTTATCACGAAACACGCATTGCTGAAATTCGCGAAGATCCCAAACGATTAGTGATGGATGAATTTCATCGTACCTCTAAAACACAATCGGTACGTGAACAAGTGATTGTAGATATGCGCGAAGGACGAAAATGGAGCGTGCAAATTGCTTTGATTTCACAATCAGTTGAAGATTTTGATCCTGTCATGGTGGAATTTGCAACCTCCATATTCATTATGGATGCGGGGCCAGAACAAGCAATACGTAAAACCACGGAAATTTTTGGTTTATCTGAAACTGCACAATATGCTTTGCGAAGTCGGGTGCATGGTCCAAGAGAAGGAGGGGCTACCTTTTTAGCACAGTTTGCCACAAAAGAAGGGATGAATACCCAATTGCTGACCAGTACTTTGGGACCGATAGAATTGTGGGCATTTAGCACTACGGCGGTGGATGCTAATATTCGTAATCAGTTGTATCGCAAACTAGGGCCTAAAGAAGCACGTCGGGTATTAGCGACATTATTTCCATCTGGTTCGGCTGCAAAAGTGGTTGAAGACCGCTTAGCGAATCTTAAAGAACGACACCGGGCTATTGATGAGGAAACTCGTACAGGAGTAGTTTCTGAGTTAGTTGCTGAAATTCTTCAAGAATATGCTAAAAACCCCCATGTGCAGCGGCTTTCAAAGTAGTTAAACGTTAAAAACCCGTCATTGCGAGGAGCGTTAGCGACGTGGCAATCCACCGAGACCCGTCATTGCGACCCCGAGCGCCGGCGAAGGGGCGTTAAAAACTCCTCATTTCTTTACTGCGCTTTTTCTTCCTCTGCCTAACTAAATTATTTAACACTTCCACAAAAAATGAAAATGCAACTGCGAAATAAATGTACCCACGGGGAATTTCATAATGGAAGCCATCCGCAATTAACATCGTACCTATCAACAACAGAAAACTTAATGCCAGCATTTTTATCGTGGGATATTGGTTAATAAGCCGGCTCAACGGTTCACTGGCCACAATCATGGCAATAATAGCAATCACGATAGCAGTAGCCATTATCCAATAAACCTTAGTTAAACCCACGGCAGTAAAAACACTATCGAGAGAAAAAATAATATCCAAAACGCCAATTTGAATTACGACCAAGGTGAAACTTGCGAAACCGCCAGTGCTGATGCTTGCTTGATGGTCTTCAAATTCAGCATGGACCTCGAGTGTGCTTTTAACCAGCAAAAATAAACCACCGCTAATTAATATTAAATCACGACCTGAAAAAGGGTGGGCAAACAAACTAAACCAAGGTTCTTTCAAGCCCATAAGCCAAACGACTGAAGCTAACAGCAATAATCGCGCTACCAAAGCCAATAACAGCCCAAATCGCCGAGCCGCTTTTTGACGATGTTGTGGCAAACGATTGCTGGTAATTGAAATAAAAACCAAATTGTCCATCCCCAATACGATTTCCAATAACGTAAGGATTAACAAAGTAATAATAACCTGTGAAAATGTTGCCCATTCCATGCTGGGTGTCCCAATTATTTACAATTTTGCATTGCGTCTATGCTTAAAAAGCAGTAAATTCAAGCCCAGACATTTTTTAAAATTTAGGAGGGCTTTATGAAATTCAATCACTACTTATTTACCACACTTATCGGCAGCCTGTTAAGCATCACTGCGACTGCACATGCACAGCTTGCAGCTCCCCAAACCAATACTGGAATGACTGCTTTTTATCTTATGGCTGATAATTCTACCGTTCCTAACAATACTGCAACAGCACAAGATAACCAAGATCAGAACAACGATCAAAATCAGAATAACGATCAAAACACGAATAATAACAATAGCGACCAGTCAGGCAGCACCTATGATAATAGCACGAATGATAACGACTCGATGTTGAATGATGACACCAACAACGATTCAAGCTCGTCATCATCCACCTATGATAGCCAAAACAATGATGTTCCGGATAGTATGAGTACTGATACGGATAATGAATAGGACTCAACGTTCCCTCCCCCTTGGTAATAGCTCTCTCCGTCTACGTACCGCGCTTTATGCGCGGTATCCAGTTTTTTTCGTCATTGCGAGGAGCGAAGCGACGCGGCAATCCAGGTTTTGAAGATGGATTGCTTCGGCCAAAAAATTGCCTCGCAATGACAGCTTTTTTCATTGGTTTTCTGGATGCCACCCCGTACCTGTTGCGGAGACAAGTCGCGGCACGTAGGCTTGGGCTGAGCTATTACAAAACTTGATTCCGCTAGTGCTGCATCAAGGCAATTTGGTCAAACGTTAAAAACCCGCCATTGCGAGGAGCGAAGCGACGCGGCAATCCAGGTTTTGAAGATGGATGCTTCGGCCAAAAAATGGCCTCGCAATGACGGGTTTTCAACGTTTGACGAAATAGATTAATGCACAAATTTCATGGCAACCATAATAGCCACTAAAATTGTAGTTTGAGCAAACATTAAGCTTACTACCCATTTAACAAGTTCCGCTTTTAATTCATGAATATCTTGTTTGAGTTCGGCTTTTACTCCCTGTAGATCATGTTTGGTTGCAGAAGAATTAAGATTATTGTCAAAAATGTTTACCACTGCTTCCGCGATAGCCTCAGATTCTTGTTTGCCAAGTCCTGATAACTCTAATTTTTTAGCAAATGCTAAGGTGTCAAATGGTATTGCATGCGCCATATAGGGTTCCTCATGCTTCTCTTTTTTATTTATTGTAACATATAGACACCCATCATAGGCATTTTTGCTATGTTTTTTCTAATTTTGCCGTTCGCCCTGAGGAGGCTGCGAAGCAGCCGTCTCGAAGGGTAAACGGAGTTTCAATGCTCCAGCTCTTTAAGATGGGCGAAATAATCGAGAGCTTCAGGATTGGCGAGAGCTTCTTTGTTTTTCACCGGGCGACCGTGAATAACTTCGCGGATGGCTAATTCCGCCATTTTACCATTGATGGTATGAGGAATATCGGCAATTTGGACAATCTTGGCGGGAACATGGTGTGGTGACGCTTGTCCACGAATCACCGCCTTAATATGCAATTTCATTGCTTCTGTCAGCATTAAATGAGGACGTAATTTAACAAATAAAATAATTCGTACATCATTGTGCCATTCCTGAGTAACCGCAGCGCATTCTAATATTTCAGGAATTTTTTCTACTGTTCGATAAATTTCTGCCGTACCAATGCGTACTCCCCCGGGTTTTAGCACTGCATCCGAACGGCCATAAATAATCATGCCGCCATGTTCGGTGATTTGCGCATAATCCCCGTGTGCCCATACATTAGGATAACGAGCAAAATAGGCTTTGCGGTATTTTACTTTGTATGGATCATTACAAAAACTCACTGGCATTGAAGGGAAAGGTGCCAGGCAAACTAACTCGCCTTTTTTACCAATCACAGGCTGAGCTTCTTCATCAAATACTGCTACATTCATGCCGAGACCTAAACATTGCAACTCACCGCGATAAACTGGCAACAATGGATTACCTAAGGCAAAACAAGAAACAATATCGGTGCCGCCAGAAATGGAAGATAGGCAAATATCATGTTTAATATTCTGATAGACAAAATCGAAATTTTCTGGCGATAAAGGTGAACCGGTGGAAAGAATAGTATGCAGAGAATGTAGTTTATGGCTACTAATGGGTGTTAATCCGGTTTTTTTGATAGTAGTAATATAGCTAGCGCTGGTACCAAAAATAGAAATTTTTTGTTCATCGATTAAACTAAATAACCGCTTTGGTGTCGGATAAAGAGGTGAACCATCATAGAGTACAAGTTTGGCACCTACCGCTAAACCACTCACAAACCAATTCCACATCATCCAGCCACACGTGGTGTAATAAAAAATGGTATCGTTTGCTTTAAGATTGGTATGCAGTATCAATTCTTTTAAATGTTGTAACAATGTTCCACCAGCACCATGCACGATACATTTAGGCACACCCGTAGTGCCAGAGGAATATAAAATATAAACAGGATGATTAAATGGAAACGGTCTGAAATGGAGTTCATCAGCAGTAAGGTCAAGAAAATCAGCAAATAAAGTGCTTGAGCGTAACGAGCGAATATCCGGAGTAGTTTGCCCATAGGAAACGACTACGCATTTTTCAATGCTGGGGATTTCTTGTAGCAAGGTTTTCGTTTTTGATAATACATCGTAATAATGGCCGTTGTACTGATAACCAT
>JBAUEV010000242.1:0-2124 GCA_049678805.1 Gammaproteobacteria bacterium | reverse complement strand
GCGAAGGGGGAAGCAATCCAGGTTTCAAAGTTTGCTTCTGGATTGCCGCGTCACTAACGCTCCTCGCAATGACGGAAATGCTGGATCCCGCCAGTCAAGTCGCGGCACGTCGGCAGTGAGGGGGAATCGCGTCTGCATCAAGGTTCGCAATGTAGACGCCGTTCTATTTTGGGTTCATGCGATTTTTTATGCAGAAGGAGCTATTGGGTTTGCTGCTGGTGCAATGTCGAAACCTTAAAAGCAAAAAATTTTTCAGTCGTATAGGGATGGGTAGTAAGCACTTCTAAGCTGCAGGAGCGCCAGGCACAGCAAGGTGAACTTCGTCATCATATTTAAGAGGTAAAGAAATATTCATTTGAGATTCTTTAAAGAAATTGTTAAATTTTTTCTCTGATGGTTGGATTAACTGGGCAGGAGGTTCGGCCACTGGATTTAGGTCTACATTCTTAAGCTTTTCTTCTAATGATGGCTGTTGGGGTGTTAGTGCGTGCATAACTGCAGCAGTAGAGCTAACCTTTGCTTCAGCTATTTCTGATTGTGAGTGTTGTTCTTGGGAGTGCACAGCCCTCTTTAGATCGGATGGCTCTGGATTATCGGTCTTTGGCTCTTCCGGAAGTTTACAACCATTTCGAATACTTATTTGTTCTACCAGCTTTTCTTCAAGATCTTTAATAGAATTATTAAGATTTTCTAATGATTTTTTGTTTGCATCAATTATATTTTCCACTTGTTTTAAATGAATTTGTTTGGCTTTTCCTATTGCAAAACCCACGATCACCGCAGTCACCACCGCTATTCCTGTAATAACCAAGCTGGGTGGAGCAACAAAACCAATGGCTAGTAGCAATGGTAAACCTATAGCAAATGCCGCTTTTGTAATGGCAAAACCGGTAGCAGCCCCAATAAAGCCAGATCCAAGAATAGGTATATTTTGTTTAATAGTATCAACAAGAGCGTAAAAGGTGGTTATTACCACTTCATTCACAAAATCGACGCTATCATCAAGCAGAGTGATAAGGCCTTTCTTTTCATAAATAGCCTTGTATTTACCAACGATATTCCTAATGCCTGCCGCTAAGGAATTCTCGGTTATTGAGGTCGGATTGTTTGTTATATCGAGTTGTTTTATTTGCTCTGGGTTTAATTTTTCTTGCATAAGTGCACATTCATGTTTACACCAATCGAGGTTTTTCTGATATTCCTGTGCAAATTTTTCATTAGCACTTACTGTCTGCCATTTTTTTACCGCGGCAGTAATTCCCCAAGCAAGTCCAGCAGCAGAACCAGAAGCAATAATAACCCAACCAACAGGGGTAAAAGGTAAAAAAGATATTCCCAACAATATAAAAAGTGTCGTTTGAGCGGCAGGGAGGTTTGCTATAAATGCCTTAAAAGAACGCCCTGATTTGCTGGCAAAAAATTGCCATTTGGTAGTATAAGTATTGTTTTCTATTGAAAATTCGCTGTAGGGTGTTTTGTTGAGGGCTTCGTTATTGCTTGGAGTATTGATTTTTTCCCGCAGTGCATGGATTTTATCTTTAACTTGCTCCAAAGCTTCCTCAGCGCTCTCTTTTTCATCCGCATTAGTTTGCAGATCTTTGTAACGCTTGTGGCCAGCCTGCCCACCCTTAACCAAAGCAATTCCTGCTGCACACAAATCTACTGCCAAAACAGGAATTGGAATGCCTAAGGCAATGCCGAAGGACGAGACGAAGGACAAGAAAATGTAGGCGAGAGACCACCCGGTAACCCCACTCGCTATCCCGCTTTTAAAGCTACGCCAGATCATATTGGATTCACGATTATTACTCATTCCCCCTTCTAAAGCCCCCTTGGTTCTATTTATAGATGCTTATATTTTTTATAAGTGTCGATATTTATTACTTTAATAACTAAACATTAAGGGAATATTAAGTGAATATGCAAAATTTTAACGCGCTCTGCGCACGACAAAAATGATTAAAAGGTTTTAGGAGGATGCTTTAGTAGAGCACCCCCACCCTAGCCCTCCCCCTTGCAGGGGGAGGGCTAGGGTGGGGGTGATTAAAGTGCACATTCTCAACCAACGATTTTACAAGATGGGGGTTTTTGTCGGGTACGGAGTTTAATGCGTCAATTCGGATC
>JBAUEV010000241.1:0-6013 GCA_049678805.1 Gammaproteobacteria bacterium | reverse complement strand
GCCCAGTGCCACGTGGAGTCAACTGTGGTGAAGGGGAGGGGAGTATTGATGTCCTAACATTACTAGAAGGTGAAGAAGGCTCAACAATTCTGCCACGTGATGCTAGGGGTGGTGAAGGGGGAGGAGTTGAACGGTCTGCTCTTGGCGTATCTGTCAAAGGTATAGTGTGAGGTGCTCCTGCAATATTAAGAAGTGGAACTCTTGGCCGGCTTGAAGTAGCGATATTAGAGAGGAAGGTTGGACCTGGCTCTATTGACAAACTTGGGCAACCTTCTTGTGCTTTTTCTGCTTTTTGTCCTTCATTCTCTACTACTTGCAGTAGTCGATTGAGATAGCCTTCCAAAGGATTTTGTAATTTAACCTTACACTGAATAAAAGCCCCCAGCATTTTTTCTATTACAAAAAGATTACGGAGAACGCTATCAACATCATTTGTCATCCATGTTAAAATTGCGCCAAAATTCTGCTGTTTGTAGTGTTCGAATTCCGATTGATCAATTTTTTCCAGATCATTAGTGTCTATTTCATGTTGTATGTAACCAGATTGTAAATAATTAACTTGGCGGAAAACTCTAAAAAGGTGGGTAATATCCTGATACGGATTACCTTTATATGCCTCGCCGGATAGATAGGAGATGGTTCTTTCCAATTGCTTACGTTCTTTACCTGTTTGAAGTTGCAGGTCAGTTAGATTTAAATTAGGTTGTTCACGCTCAGGCTCGCTCGAGAAGGGAGGTAAGTGTGAAGCACGAGCCGCCGAGCCTGCCGCAGCCGCATCTAGCGGCGTTAAGTCAGTGGGGAAGCCTATTGTTGGCGAAGACACGACGGCCCTGACAGAAGGAAATTCCATCGCGCCTTCAAGAGACGTTGAAGCAGAAGTTCGCAACGGTTTACCGAGATGCGCGACTCCCGGTTGATGAGGTTCTTTAAATCTAGCTGTAATCGATTCTATAATTTTCTCATTCACATATTTAACATAGTCTTTTAAGGATTCCGTAGACGCTTCTAATGCTTTAAAATTTAGATCCCACAGTTTTTGTGCATACCATTTGATTTCCTGGAGTAATTGATATTGATATTGACTACGCCATACAAAGGGAGTGTATGGCTCTTTAATAATATTACGTTCCCACATGTTGTAATACTGCTCATCACAAAATAAGGTGCACGCGGTATAGAGGCCGAGTTCAAGGTCTTGTACATCTTTTTCAAATCGATCGCATAATTCTCTAAAATAGGGAATCGGCTTTTTTTTATCTTCTTGCCGCGATTCTTCAATTGAGAGTGGCTCAACAACTTCTTTAATAACTTCTTTTGTAAAAACTTTTTTAATAACCTCTTTAGTTACAATGCTTTGTGGGTTTGATGAAATATTATTGTCAGATATATTATCTAAGAATGGGCCGGATAGATTTCGCAGTTTTTTCTTTAGCCCAAGGGTAGTAAATGAATCCCATAATTTCTGACGCGAAACCAGGCTATCCATTGGTTTTGCGGGTGCCTCATCGCTCATCCATGAACTACCTATCCGGACTAGCACTTTGCTGACTTTTGCGTCCTCTCTTGCCAGTTCAGCTATTTTATAAACAGTTAGCGAAGACGTGGGGTTTGATAGGTGGTTTTCTAGACTATTGATCGCATTCGCAATGAAATCATAGGAAGCTTGGTCAGAATAATTTTGATTTGAAATGCCAGTTTCTATTTCGGGAACATGAGCTTCCGCTGAAATCAATTGTGTTAAAATAGTTTCCAGATAGGCATAATTACCACTGTGTGATGCAAGTTCATGTTTCTTCTCATTTTCATTCATTGGAATAGAGTTTCTCTCCCTTTCACGTAAGTTAACGAGAAATCTGAGATAATGTTCTGCTAAACGTTTAGCACTTTCTAAATATTCAGTATGAGGGACAATAAGGGCTTTTGCATATCTTTGAATTTCGAGCAGTAAACGATACTTATACTGACCATGTGAAGCGAACTGACTGCGCGGACTTTGCAGCTTGTTATCTTGATAACCACCCTGATAACGATGCTGCTGAGTTAACAAAACAAATGCAGCATAAAGCTGCAATTCGACTAAAGATATTTCATGTATACCGGAAGAATCTGGACCCGTTGAAGAAACTGAACCAGTTGATAAATTTTTATCGAATATGGATGATGATGCTATAGCTTTTTTTTTGGTTGCTCTTGATTTCTCTGTTACAGAATAAGAAAGACCTCTAATGGCTTGCCTTATTATATCATTGGTTACCATGTTGCCTTCATCACTAATCTTCGTATTTTTCTCTAATAATTCCTCGATCTTAGGCCATGGAGTGTTGCGAATCTTTCTTGCTAAACCGAGTTTTTTAAAAGCATTAATTAACTCTTGATGATTAACAATCCCTTGTTTATCATTATCTTTGGTATCTTGAAAATAATTGGCAAATGCTAATGTGGGCAGGTTATTGATTTCATTGGCAAATATTTCTGTTTTCTTTTCATCTGAATGCAATGCTTGCTGCGAGGTATAGAGATGTCTTTCATGAGAAACCTTTTTATATGCTGCCTCCTTGATCCTAAAAACTTCTTGTAATTCTTTTATAGCTGCCGTGTTGCCGGGATTAAATAACTGTCTGAAAAAGCCGCCCGCTAGCTTTTTTAGTTTATTTATTAAAACGATAGCAGGCTTTTCTGGGATGGGTTGTGCAGGATTGGTATTTTGCATCGGCTTGATAAGTTGTGCAGCTGGATCGCGAAGATCTTTGAGTTTGGTCAAACGGTAAGTAAGAAGAGCATGAGCGGCTTCTAGACGACGTGTGCTGGTAGTATAAAGAAAGGGAAACCATTTTTGCTGTTGGAATGTAGCATTATCTCTCTTTATTGCCTCAAGTTGAGCCATTATTTTTTCAGCGGTTTCCTCCAATCTTTGTATATTCGTATGATTGGATCCGAGGTAACGCAAGCGGTAAATAAAATCGTTATCGGCAGCCTTTAAGTTATGTGTGCTCTTAGTATAAAGAAAGGGAAACCACTTTTGCTGCTTTAATATAGCATTATTATTATCTGTTTCTTGAATTTTTTTCACTATTTCGTCACTGATACGCTCTAATCGTTTTATATTGGTAAGATTAGTAAGAGAAAGATCTTTTGCAAGTGTTGGTAATTGACTGAGCAGCTTTTTTTCATGCTTTAATGTTTCTTGATTAGTAAGATCGTTAAGGAAGTAGCATTCTGGTAATTCTGTTAATTGAGTAAGCAGACTTTTTTCTCGTTCATCAAATTGATAACGCCACTCAAGTAAATTATATACTTCTATACATTGCTGGTGCTGTGATAAAACTTTCGCCATAAGGAATCCCTCCTTAATTTAAATCATCATTGATGTAACGTTATCTGTCAGTTTTAAGCCATTACGGTTCCGATTTGCCTCGATTATGTGAGTTTCCTCCAGAGCAATTGCCCGGTAGGATTTGCGGTTGGGTTCTTAAAAACAGTTGATTCTTCTGGTTTCTCCTTTTCTTTCGCTTTCTTTTTTTTATCTTCGATAGGTGCAGTGCCTGATGAAGAGTACAAGACAGTAGCACTTTCAGAAAATCTTTCTCCTTGCGATGGGGGTGGCTTGAAAAAAGAGCTCTGAGGTATTGCCGCATTGGGGTTTAGAGTCGGATGCGGCTGACTAGCAAGAATATCTGTTGTAGAGGGTGAGACATCCGATGTACCTGAGATAAGTTTGAACAAACTTCGGCTGCCTTCTGCTGCTTTTGTTGCCTTTATCTTTTCTTTATCCGCTAATTGCAGCAATTTGCTAATATATGCTTGGGATGTGTCTGGTGTTTGTATTAATGTTACTATGCACTCCTCAATATCATCCCGTATTTTACTTATCATTCTATGGGCGAAAGCAACATTAACATTATCAGAATTGGAATGTAGCATTTGAGCGATATGTGCAAAATTTTCGTTTATGTACCTCTCGATATCCTCTGCTTCTAATTCCTGCTGATGGGGCATAGTTATATCATGTTGGGTGTAACCAGACTTTAATTGATAAGCAGAGCGTAGTATGGCAGTAAGATACGTACCAATATCTGCATTCGGGTCTGTCTTTTTTTGCTGAAGTTCCAAATTACCCTGTGCTTCTGCCGCCTGTTGCCGATGCCCCAAACTACTTTGCTTTGAAACAGTTCTCTCTAGGAGCTTATGTTTTCCAGTTGTTAGAGGTTGGGACTGACTTGGATTAATTTCTTTAAGTGGGGCGTTAATATTACCCTCTGGCTGGTTTGAAACCATGTCTTGAATGGTTTTCTCAATGAAATTAAGATAATTTTGGGCGTCCTTTTTAGCTTTTTGTAGTGCTTCAATATGCATCAATATCAGGTATTTTGCATAAATTTTAATCTCATGAATTAATTGCAAATGATATTGGGTATGCAACTCAAAAGGGTAATCAGGTTTTTTTGCAATGCTCTTCTCCCACATTTTGTAATGCTGCGGGTTACCATATAATATACACGCCGTGTATAAGTATACCTCAAGCTCTAGCACATCATTTTCAAATGAATTACATGCTTTGCTAAATGGGCTTAGAGCTTCATCGGATACGAATGTTGGTGGTTTCTTACTTAATAGAGGTCCAACGACTTTCTTAATAATTGCCGGTGTTACAATCTGAATCTCTGGGTCAGACGTTATGTTATCATTTTCAAATTCTAGCTTAGGGATATTTAATTTTCCTAAGATATTTGGGTCTAGATTTTGCAATTTTTTCTCCACACCAAGGCTACTAAATGCATCTAATAATTCCTTATGCGAATACAAGCTATCCATTGGTTTTGCTGGTTTTTCATCTTTCATCAATTGGCTACCCAACTTAATTAGCAATTTGCTGACTATTTTATCCTGCTCTGCTAGTTTACTTATTTCGTTAACAGTTAGCGAAGAATCGAGGGTTAATAAATAAGTGTTGAGACTATTGATCGCCTGCACAATGTAGTCATAACAAGCTTGTTCACTTGCGATAGAATCATTTTGGTTTGTGGCGTCAATTGGCCTTGGTAAAGAGGGCACCCGAATTCCTGATGATATGAATTGCGTTAAAACAGCCTCAAGATAGAAGTAAATCCCCTTATGAATTTTAAGTGCTGCTTTCACATCCGTTTCATCGAGTTGCGCATTTTTTATCGAATCGAGCGTATTACGACAATTTTCTGCATGTCGTTTAGCAGTTTTTAAATTCGTAGTATGAAAAGTAACGAGCTCTTTTGCATATTTTTGAATTTCGTCCAGTAAACGATACTTAAATTGCCCATGTGAGGCAAACGCACTCCGCAGATTTTGTGATTGCTTATTTTGAATGCTGACTTGATAATGATGTTGTTGTGTTAATAAAAAGAATGCCGCATAAAGTCGCAATTCAGGTAGAGATACTTTATCATTTATTTCGGTCGAGTCTGGAGTAGGAGTCCGTTTTGTTCGGGCTGGCAATGATGTTTCTTCCCCTGCCGTTTTCACATTTTTCTTGAGAATGAGAGGTGCAATGGCCAACCTTATAGTATCGTTAGTTACCATTTTGTTTGCATCAACTACATTATTACTCTGCAATATCTCTTCGATGTCTTCGCGAGAGGTGTTGCAGATTTTTTCTTTAAGATTTAATTTCATAATTGCTTCAATAAGCGCCCTATGATTAACAATTCCCATATAAATATTATTTTCGCTCTCTGCAAAAAAATTAGAAAACGCTAATGTAGGTCGGGCTTTAATTTTCGTTGCAAATGTTTCTATTTTATTCTGGCCTTTGCGTAATATGTGCTGCGGTATATAGAGATGCTTTTGGTGGGAGGCTTTTTTATAAGCTGCCTCTTTGATCGTAAAAGCCTCCTGTAATTTTTTTATAGTCGCTGTATTGTCGAGATTTAATAGTCTTATAAAAAAATTGCCTGCTAACGCTTTTAGTTTATTTATTAAAACGAGGGCGGGTTTTAGTGGTTTAGGTTGTAGAGTATCACCCTTTTGCACTGGCTTAATA
>JBAUEV010000240.1:0-4626 GCA_049678805.1 Gammaproteobacteria bacterium | reverse complement strand
TCCCATTACTGGAAAATATGTTAAAAGCGGCATGTCTCTTGAAGAATTATCAGCAGCCGCAATAATTTATAGTGATAATCCGGCCATTAATCTTATTATAAAAAAATTAGGCGGACCAAAATACATCACGGATTTTGCACATTCTATTGGTAATAAGACATTTAATCTTGTGCACTATGAAGGGAATTTAAATTCAAATCCAACATACCATGACGACACTTCTACGCCTAAAGATATGGCGATAAGCGTAGAGAAATTAACACTTGGTAATATATTAGCGAAGCCGCTGAGAGCTCAACTGGTTACATGGATGACGAATAGCACTACATCTTATAAACGAATGCGCGCAGGTGTTCCTAGCGCTTGGGTTGTTGCTGATAAGACAGGCTCTGGCGATTATGGTATTGCTAATGATATTGGCATCCTTTGGTCACCCGCATGTAAACCTATTGTATTAGCTATTTATACGGTAGGAAACAAAAAAGATGCAAAGAGGCGAGAGGATATTGTTGCAAAAATAACAGAAATCATACTCGATGAATTTGCGAAAAATGATTCTTGTTTTAATGCTCTATCTTAAATTATTTATCGGGTATTGAGGATAACTGCCAGATTTAAGATTGTGCTGGATCACGCCACATTCTGGCGAGAGATTTATTGGATAGATGCTGTCGTTGATGTTGTGTTTGCAGCGTCAGTATTAGCGCGTGGTTTATATTCAGAAAATTTAACAATTTCGGGTTTCTGCCAAGAACCCGTGATACGATAATGATAGGTCGCAATTTTACTTACTTCACTTCCGATAATTTTATTAGCTACCCACGTAATAGCGCCAACTATCGGACCACCGGCAATGGTAGCAACAACTGGTAAGCTCGATGTAACATATGGAGTAACATTCAGAGCCACATCATAATCTCTAGCTCGTAGACCAATTCGTCCATTCAAAGTTACTTTAGCTACTGGACCGTCCAAATAAGTATTGGAAGTGGTCATATTGCCGCCTTCAAGCAGAAAATCACCTTGCAAAACATCAAACGCAAAACCAGAACTTGTTAAATCGCTAAAATCAAGCCGCAAACGTCGTGGAATAGTTTGTAAACTTAGTAAGTTCAATACGCGTCCCAAGCCGATTTCTGTTTGGGTACTCTGCTTAAGATTAATAATGCGTCCTTGGTTAACTTTTAAATTAATTTTCCCGTTTAAATTAGCTAAGGCAAATTGAAAAGGGGCATCGGGCCAGCTTAAATGAAAATTTATGCCGCCTTTACCGCTGGCCAAATCTTGCGATATATTCAAATCACTTAGCATTTTTCCAACGTTTTGACTTTGTATTATGCCATCAAGAGTAGTTTGCTGCTCTTTACCTAGCCGCGTTGTCCGCCATCGCCCAGTCGTGTCCATTTGCCAAACAGGCGATTGCACACTCAATTGTTCGATTTCCATCTGATTATCTCGGGTAGTCGTTTTTAATGTTAAATAACCATAACGATTGTCAGCATAACGAAAATCATTTACTGTGATCGCTAATGAGGGAACTTGTGCGGCAGTAATCTTAATTGGGTTTTTAGAAGTTGTTGCTTGTAAATACAAGCGTTGAAAATCCCCTGTTAACGATCCTCGCGGGAAATTATTGGGTACCACCACCTGTCCAGCCACATTATCGCTATTCACATTCACATTCCAACCGACATTAGTGGGTTGCACTTTTAGTTTAACTTGATTGAGTTTTTGTCCCCAGAGATTAATTTGTGGAAAGGATACATCTGCAGCACGCAACCAACCTTTAGCCATAATGGAAGAGAGAGCTCCTTTTTGTTTTTCTGCTGCATTCATTTTTTCAAACACGGCTTGCCATTCTTCAAGGTCTAGCACAGTTAATTGCCCTGTAATTAATAAGCCTGGCAATGTTTGAAAATTTGCCTTACCCGCACCTAAATGAATTTGTCCCCCAGCTAATTCATAATTTTGTTTGCTGGGCTTATAAGTCAATGCAGTGCTCAGACGATTAGCATAATTTAACAGCAATTTAAATGGTTGTGCGACTGCAAAAGAAGCAGTAACAGTGATTGGCGTTGCTTGATTAGCACTTTTGTTAAGCGGAGGTGGCAAATTAAGCGCCAGGCCACGCAAATCAGAAACAATTGTTAAAGTATCAGGCATTGCACTTTCTGCAGTAGGAAACTTTAAAGTGGCCTGGTATTGAATAGCTCCTCGCACATAATGCCACCACGGCGAAGTAAATTGTTGCTGAATATCCTTAGTATTTGCCTGGCCAGTTAAAACAACCTGTGTCATTTTGGGTTGTTTTTTCGCAGCGGGCAGAGTGACAAAATTCATTGTGAACGGCTGATTTAGTAAAACACCTTGGATGTTATCGCTCGATAAGCTATCTTCGGTAAACTGCAATGCACCTTGCAATTGAGTCAATTGCAAACCCACTGCAGAAAACGTTAAAGTATTATTTTTCAATGCTAACTTACCCAATACTTTGTCTTTCCCTAAATATTCTTCCAGAGGTATCGTTAATGCTAAATTCAAGTCCATGGGTCCTTGCATATCAATGCCTTGCAAACTTTTCCCAATCGTTTTTTGCAAAGGACTATCGTGTAAAAAAGCAAAACCATCACTCATATCGCCTTCTACTTGGCCAGTTACTTGTAAAATAGGGTTCTTAAGATCCTGAAAACTTGCTTTCACTTGTGTCAAATGTGTTTTTAAGATTTGCGCTGTATCGGCATTAATGGCGAGGTTTCGCCCAACGAAATTAATCGAGCCATTAATATGATAAATGGGTATCCATTCAGGATGATAACGTAAAGTAGCATCATGCAATAAGGCTTTGATCGAAAACTGTCCTTGTCCTTGATCGAAAGGAAATTGTGCTAAAACTCCTCGCAACACTAACGAACCATCACTTGCTTTGCCGCTAATATTGGATTGCTCAAGCCATTTAACTAAATTGGGCGTCATAATAACCTTAGGCATATACGCCAGAGCAGCATGTAAATCTTCAATTTTAAAAGGTGCTGTTAAATTAATGGTAGGACTAACACCCGTGGTTGGCAGTAGCATTTGTAATTTTGGATAAAGAGTTAATACCTTATTTTCAATAACAAATGGCGATGCAGTTATTTGCCAACCTTCTGGTTTTTTTTGCCAGGTAATTGGCCCATTCAACTTGCCTAGCAAAATAGCTTTTGGAAAAAGCGTGGGCATATCGAATACCACTTTTTGCGATGTTAATTGCAGTTGACCGCCTTGAATATTCCATCGCAAGGCACCTGTTAAATTTGATATCCCAGGAATTTTCTGCCACGCTTTCCACCCCAATTTGTATAAGTTCATATTGCCATTCAAATCATTACCAAGTAGTTGGGTACCCTGATGTTGGATAGCAATTCGCTGCAATAATCCACTGGGTTGCAAGGTTTTTAGTTGCGTCCGCTGTTGATCCGAAAGCAAGGTTGTTGTTAACAAAAACTGGCTAATATCAGCGATATTGAGAAAATTAGCTTCGAAAATTTGACTGCCCAGTTGCTTTTGATCTGCCACATTCCACTGCAATTTAAAATAAGTCTCTGGCCAAAGATCATTATGCCACTGCACTTCGACTTGATCGCTTTGCAATGTCCAACCCGTCGCAGTTCGGTGCCAATCAAAATGTGCATCTAAATGCTTGAAAGTATCATTTTGTTTATTCTGCGCTTGCAATTTCAGATTATTAAAATCAACTTCACCCTGTGCTTTTTGTAACTGCTGATTACTCCAACTTATCCGGCCTTGATAATTCCCTAAACCATTTTTTATTTGTAAGCCTACATAAGAGAAATTTCCAAACCATTTCGGTAAATCTAATTGTCGGATGCGTAAATAGAGTTCAGACTGGAGGGTAGCTGGTTGTAATACGTCACCATGAAAATCAAGGATAAAGCTAATGTGTGCGGGACGTCGCATTTGATCGAGTGTTACAGCACCGGCAAGCTGATGCCCGGTAATGCTATTAGTCAATTTTAATCCTACCCCTTTTAGAGGCAGGACTAAACCGTTTTTGCCATACCAGGTAACATCAACGGAACTCACACGAATGCGACCACGCGTGAGTAACCATTTAATTAATTGATCGCTTTCAGCTTTACCTGTGCTTCCAGCTGGTGGAGTCCAATGAATACCATTAATTGAAATGTTGCCTTGTTGATCTTGACGAACAATGAGCTGTGCACCCGAGAGTGTCAGCGAGCTCGGCTCCCAGCTCCAGGTAACCAGACTGCGAAGCAAACTAATCCCAATGGTGAGTTCTTTAACATTCAATGGGGATTGAGTTTTAGTCGCGTCCCAAAGCGTAATATCATCGAGTACTAAAATGGGTTTTAAACCACGCCAACGGATGGTCATTTGCTTAACCGTTACAGGTCGCTGCAAAGCGTTGCTGATCCAAGTTTCAAGCTGTGGCTGATAGCGAGTTAGGTAAGGGCTAAACATGCGCGCAACGCCTAGCATTACGGCAAAAATCAGCAGCAGAATAGCAGCACTTATCCCCAACCATTTGATAATTCTTGGCAGGAATCGGTTCATTAAGTCATTATCTCACCTTTAAAAACTGGAATCAAAGAACCTCCCCTAAAG
>JBAUEV010000239.1:0-16383 GCA_049678805.1 Gammaproteobacteria bacterium | reverse complement strand
ATATTTACGAAATTCTGGGAGTACTGCATTTAATAAAGACATTTGATCGCTACAGACTGGGCTCCAGTCTGCGGGATAAAAAGCAAGAACAATGGGTTTTCCTTTGAGTTCACTCAAGGATAAAGGTTGATCGGCTGTAACACGTAATTTGAAATCGGGGGCAGCGGTATTAGGAGCTAATATCTTTGACATCTCATATTTCCTTTACAAGATTTTCCACACGTAATATAGCATGGAAGTGACGTGTTACTCAATTATTGTGCAGGCGGCGGGAATCGACCCCGCACCTTTGTTACGTATTAGCCTCTGTTTTGATTTCCAACGGCTCGCTTCACTACTCTAATTCCCAGCTCACGTAATTGTTCTTCCGATACTTCCGCAGGAGCGTCGGTGAGAGGGCAATGGGCGGTTTGGGTTTTTGGAAAAGCAATCACTTCGCGAATGGAATTTGCACCTGTCATCAGCATATATAAGCGATCTAAACCAAATGCAAAACCACCATGTGGTGGGCAACCAAATTTTAAACCATTTAATAAATGACCAAATTTAGCTTGTGCTTCTTCGTCACTAATTCCCAAGATGCGAAATACAGCAGATTGTACTTCTTGATTATGAATTCGAATCGAACCACCACCAATTTCAATGCCATTTAGCACCATATCATAGGCACGAGAATTACATATGCCTGGATCAGCTTCAAGTTGTGCTAAATCTTTAAAGAGGGGGGCAGTAAATGGATGATGCGCCGACGACCAACCTGCTCCATCATGCTCAAACATAGGGAAATTGACTACCCAAAGTGGCCGCCAACCACCTTCGGATAATTGACGATCTTGGCCGATTTTTACCCGTAATGCGCCTAGTGACTCATTAACGATTTTGGCTTTATCAGCGCCAAAAAAGATTAGATCACCCGTTTTAGCGCCCGTGCGTTGTAAAATAGTTTGAATTACATTTTCCGGTAGAAATTTTAAAATGGGCGATTGTAATCCTTCCAAACCTTTCGTTAAATCATTCACTTTGATATACGCCAAACCTTTAGCATCAAAATTCTTGATAAATTGAGTGTAATCATCAATTTCTTTGCGAGTTAAATCTGCACCTTTAGGCACGCATAACGCGGCAACACGTCCTTGTGCATCATTGGCAGGTTCGGCAAATACTTTAAATTCTACAGTTTTCATTACATCGCTAAGTTCCACCAATTCCATAGGAATGCGCAAATCAGGTTTATCGCTGCCATAACGCTGCATTGCTTCATTATAGGTCATCTGCGGAAAAGGATTCGGTAATGCGACTTGCAATAATTCAGCAAATAATAATCGAATTAAACCTTCAGTTAATTGTTGCACATCATTTTCATTGACAAATGACATTTCCAAATCAAGTTGCGTAAATTCGGGTTGGCGATCTGCGCGTAAATCTTCATCACGGAAACAACGAACGATTTGGTAATAACGATCCATACCTGCAACCATCAATAATTGTTTGAAAATTTGTGGTGATTGCGCCAATGCAAAAAATTCGCCTGGATAAGTGCGGCTTGGCACTAAATAATCGCGCGAACCTTCTGGCGTGGTTTTAGTTAAATAAGGCGTTTCAATTTCCAAAAAATGATGTTCTGCTAAATAATGACGAATAATATGGTTGGCTTGTGCGCGGAAACGAAATCGTTGTGCAACTTCGGGACGACGTAAATCTAAATAGCGATATTTTAACCGGACTTCTTCACCCATCTCTTGATATTCATCAATGCGGAAGGGAGTAGGTTCGGATTTATTAAGTAATACAGCTTCATGAGCTACTACTTCGACTCTACCCGTTGGAAGATTTTTATTGACTGTGCCTTCTGGGCGATGACGTACTTCCCCACGAACTTGTATTACATATTCGTTACGTAAGATTTCAGCGATTGCAAAAGATTCCTGTTCGGCTGGGTTGAATACGACTTGGACTAATCCGGTATAATCTCGTAAATCAATGAAAATCACACCACCATGATCGCGGCGGCGATGTACCCAACCACATAATTGTACAGTTTGATGAATTAAGGACTCATTGATTTCGCCGCAATAATGACTACGCATAACTTGGGCTGAAGGTTGTAGGAATATATCGTGCTGAGTTTGCTGGGTGTTGCTCATGTTAATATTACTCAATATAAATAATAAAGAAGTCGATTAGCCTTGCAGTGAAGTAGGTGGAATAGTGGGTGATGTACGAAGTGGCAAAACAATGCCGAGCGAAATAATGGTTTTCAAAGCGTTGTCTACACTGATATCCAATTCGATGACATCTCTTTTGGGTACCATAAGCCAAAAACCACCTGTTGGATTAGGTGTGGTAGGTACGAATACACTCACCATGGGTTGGCCTAATTTTTCTTCAACTTCATGAAGACCAGCTCCGGTTTGAAATGCCAGGGTCCATATGTCGCGTCGCGGATATTCCACCAATAATACTTTTTTGAAGGATTTGCCCTCTGAAGAAAATACAGTTGTTAAGACTTGTTTCACGCCGGAATAAATGGGGCTAACAAAGGGAATTTTCGCGAGGATTGCTTCCCAAACCGCAACTAAGCGATGACCTAGAAAGTTGGTTACTAATACGCCGGTGATGAATACGATTAACAAGGTAAACACTACGCCAAGACCAGGGATGCTAAAGCCTAGCAAATGTTGTGGTTGATAAGCTTCAGGCAATAATGTGAGGCTTTTGTCCAGGATATTTGCTACAAAACCAATGACGAGTAACGTAACCCAGATAGGTACCCAAATTAATACCCCAGCTATAAAATAACGACGTATCATGATGTTTCCGTAATTTACTTGCCTTAGCAATATTAGAGCTATTATGCCATCTACAATGGTTTTAGCCTACTTTCTAGTTTGGAAAGAAGTCTATATTTTTTTTTTGAAAACATGGATCACTGCGCTGACAATGATGGGTAGTAAAAGAAAAAAATGGGCATAATTTTTCAATTAGGCCCATTTGCTGTTAGAAGTTAAATTAGAAGTAAACAGCGAGCTGTGCTGTAACAGTGTTTTGATAGGAGCCCACTGAATTCACTGGCAATTCAGCACCGTTACCGCTAGAGATATCGTTAGATGAATAGTTAATATCATGACGGAACTCAATACTTTCTACGGTATCTTTCCAGATTGAAATATTGAGTGCACCTATTATGCTGTTCTGTGGTAGGTTAAGTCCTAAAGCTTGCCAGCTTTGGTCATAAGACAACGTAACGTTCGTTGGCCTTTCTACTACAGTGAAAGCATAAACGCCTTCCAATTGCATTGCTTTTGGCCGTGCTCCGCCGCCGTTATAGCTTAAATTGATAGAATCAAAACTTTTGGTAGCGCCTACATACTCACCAATAAAAGTAAGTGGGCCGTACCCTAATGTGCCATGCAAATCAACACCTGGCGCACGGTTAAATAAGAATTCATTGCTAGTAGAAGACAGTACACTAGGATTGAGATTAGGCGGTACACCAAATCCTTGGAATCCCAATTGGGGAACGGTCAATGACGGAGGAACACCTGTATTTTGCATACCGGCGGAATCAGCCATGTTAAGGATATAACCTGCACCAAAATCAATGTTGAATTTAGCTCCAGTGTAAGCGAAGCCTGCATTTAAGCCACCTTGGTTAATACCTGGAGCTGATACATTGCTGGCTCCTTTAAATGCATAAGCTTGAGCATAAAAGCCATGTTTTTCTAAACCTAATACCACAGCTCTTTGGTTGGTGCGCGCCATTGTTTTAGTTAGGGGATCAGTAATAGCAAAAGAAGCATAATTACCGAACGGTACATACATTTGGCCAGCGGTGAGATAAATGGGGAATTTGGTGAGATCACCAATCGTCAAGAATCCACGAGTTAAATAAACGCGTGAATTGCTTATTCGATTGCCCGGCGCCGCTGTGAAAGGTAATAGAGTATTATCGTATTGCAGCGACATGAGGCCTTGTGCCCAACTGCTGCAGAGCATGAGTACATCAAGCTCGGCAGTGGTTAAATCAATAGTACTGGTACTTGCTCCTTGATAAGGGTTTATATAATTTGATTGCGCATCTAATTGACCACTTAATTCGATAAGAGGACGGTTAAAGTAAATGGGCGTTTCACCCAATGTAGTTAGTCTCTTTTCTAATTCTCGGCGCTGTTGTAACAACCTTAGATCTTCATTCATGCTTGGTAAAAAGGTAAGCAGATCAGAAGCATCAAATGCTGAACGTATTCCTAAATAAGGTGAGGTTGTTACGGTTGAACCTAAGGTAAAAGTAGACGACTGGAGCTTTGATAAGGCTACGGGGCCCCCTGGTTGTTTTGGCAATGGTAAGTGATGAAGTTGTGCCATTCTTATCTCAGATTGGAGAATTTCTTCTCTGTTCATTTCGATTTTCTCTTTATTTGCCTCAGAGGTCTCTCTAGTTTTTTCAATTTCTTCTTGCAGCCTAGCATGTATAGCTTCAGCAGAAGTAAGCGATGCTTGCAGCCTAGCATGTATCGTTTCTGCAGCAGCTCTTTCTTGTTGCAGGGTTGCAACCTCTGTATTGAGGACTTTTATTTTTGTTTCGAGCGATTGAGTTTGAGTAGCAACGTTATTAATTTGCTTATTAGTAGCAATCGAAACATTGGCATTGGCCGTATTATTGGGAATGGGCTTATGGGTACCAGTCGCAGTGTTACTATTGGCGGTATTATTTTGAAGGTGCTTATGGGAACCAATAGCCGTCTTATTATTGGGGAAAGTAGCAGTGTTACTATTGACAGTATTATTTTGAGTCTGCTGATTGGCATCAACAGTAACAGCATCAGTTTTACTGTCAGAAGTATTATTTTGAGCCTGTTGAATGGTATCAATAGCGGTGTTACTGTTGGCAGTATTATTTTGATCCTGATGAATGGAATCCATAGCAGCGATGCTATTGGCAGTATTATTTTGAATATGCTGAATGGTGTCAATTGGAGCATTACTATTTTGAGAAGTAACAGCTAGTGTAGATGTGCTTGCTAGAATAAGCAGGCCGGTAAAACCTAATACTGGACGACGTTTCATCTGGGCTCTCCCCGTTATACCATAAGGACGCCCTCAAAAAGCGCATATAAAAAATAACCTCCTTTGCAAATTAATCCTAAAATCCCTGTATCCATTTCGAGGCGAACGCATAGTATAATGAAAAAATGGGAAAATAAAATACTTTTATCAAATAAATTTCCAATCCCTTATGATAAGATTCTGCTATGCAAACTCTAACCCTGACGCAGCCCGATGATTGGCATCTTCATTTGCGTGATGGCGATCGCTTATCCCGCACGGTAGCTGATGCCTCCCAACGCTTTGCCCGCGGCATTGTTATGCCGAATCTTACCCCCCCCATTACCTCGATCGAGTTGGCAAAGAGCTATCGGCAACGGATTTTGGCAGCAGTTCCAGCCGGGCAAACCTTTCAGCCTTTAATGACGCTTTATTTAACCGATCAAACAACGCCCGAATGGGTGCAACAAGCTAAGGCTAGTGGGTTTATTCATGCTTTTAAGCTCTATCCGGCGGGTGCGACTACTCATTCGACTGCCGGAGTGACCAACATCAAAAAACTTTATCCAGTGCTTGAAGCGTTGCAAAAGTATGATTTGCCCTTACTTATTCATGGTGAAGTAACAACCCCTACTATAGATATTTTTGATCGTGAAAAATATTTTCTTGAGCAAGAGTTAGCCCCATTAATGCAGCGTTTTTCTGAATTACGAGTTGTCCTTGAACATATTTCAACTCAAGAAGCTGTTGCTTTTGTGCAATCTGCCAATCATTATTTAGCTGCGACCATTACGGTGCATCATTTATTGTTAAACCGTAATCATTTGTTAGCTAATGGCATTCGTCCTCATTTTTATTGTTTGCCGATTTTGAAAAGCCAGCAACATCAAGCAGCACTTTTACAGGCTGCGATTTCAGGTAATCCTAAATTTTTTCTGGGAACGGATAGCGCGCCACATGCTAAAAGCGATAAAGAAGCAGCTTGTGGTTGTGCTGGGATTTATACCTCGCATGCTGCAATTGAATTATATGCTGAAGTATTCGAACAAATGAATGCGTTGGATAAGCTGGAAGCATTTGCTAGTTTCTATGGTGCGGATTTTTACCGTCTGCCACGTAATCAACGCAGGATTATTTTACAAAAAAAGACTTGGAGAGTGACGCAAACCCTGGCTTTTGGTCAAGAACAACTTATTCCATTGCGAGGGGGCGAAGATGTCCACTGGCAAATAAAGATGGATTAAATCGTTATGCGTAATAAACTTGCCAAACGTTTTCGTGGCTTTTTACCCGTGGTATTGGATGTAGAAACAGGTGGGCTTAAATCTGAAACGGATGCATTATTAGAAATTGCTATTGTATTATTAGGTATGAATGATGCAGGGCAACTTTTTCCACGCACAACACATTTTTGTCATATTGTGCCTTTTAATGGCGCACGTTTAGACCCGGCTGCATTGGCTATTAACCAAATTGATCCTTATCATCCTTTTCGTTTTGCAGTAAGTGAGCGAGAAGCTTTGACGGAAATATTTCAACACATTGAGGCTGCACTTGTTGCAGAACAATGCGAGCGCGCAGTGTTGGTGGGGCATAATGCCAATTTTGATCTGAGTTTTATTCAAGCAGCTGCCAAACGGTGCCATATTCGAGAATTGCCATTTCATTCTTTTACCACATTTGATACGGCTGGATTGGCTGGAGTAGCGTTAGGCGAAACGGTGTTAGCACGTGCAGCTAGAACCGCCGGTATCGCTTTTGATCGTGAAAAAGCGCATTCAGCGATTTACGATGCTGAGCGAACTGCCGAATTATTTTGTTACATTGTTAATCACTGGCGCCTCGACCGTTCTAATTAGAGTAGAATGCCAGCCAATAATTCATTTTCATGCAATGGTGTTTCTTCTAGGAGAAAGTAAGGGTTTTTCTTCAATTTCACGATCTTGCACATGAGTCGGGCTAGAATTCAGTTTGCTAGGCGAGAAGAAATTTTTTATTTTAGTAGGAAAAGAGAATCGTTTTTCTTCAAAAAGTTTTACTTCTGAACAATTACCAAGGCTTTTTCGCATTTCTTTTGAAAAAGGACAAAGCTGATTAGCCACAACCAAAATGCATTTCATTTCTTGCAAGGTAATAGCAATACCCATTTGGATATTATTAGAACTTTTGTTGTTATTACTTTCCCAACAGATGGTAATACCCTTGGAAAAAAGGTTATTTGGATAAAATCCATCACTGAGTGAAATTTTATTTTCTACTTCTGTTAAGAATTCTTTAAATTTTCCCCAAGCACTTTGATTTGAAAAACAAATGCGTAAGTAAATTACTTTATCCGGTTTAGAGTCTACAGCAATTTCTTTGATTAACGCTTCTTGAGTAGAATATTTAGTATTAGTTCCCGACCTGCTTATTTCCCATATGAGTTTCTTGGATTTAGATTTAGGCATTATTATTCTCTTTATTTTCTTTTTTAATTTTTATTTAACAAAAACCCCACCTTAAGTGGGGCTTATTTGACTGTGGAGATTAAATGTTTTTATAAATCATCTGAATGTTCTTCCAGATAGCGCGCCACTCCTTCTGGAGTAGCATTCATACCTTTATCACCTTTATTCCAATTGGCTGGGCAAACTTCGCCATGTTCCTCATGGAATTGTAAGGCATCCACTAAGCGAATAATTTCGCCGATGTTGCGTCCCAACGGCAAATCATTGACGATTTGCGCACGAATCATCCCATGCTTGTCAATTAAAAATGCTCCACGTAATGCCACGCCAATTTGTGGATGTTCAACGCCATAAGATTTGCAAATGGTATGAGCAATATCAGCAGCTAAGGTGTAACGCACCGATCCGATGCCACCCTTATCACGAGGGGTATTGCGCCAGGCATTATGCGTATAATGTGAATCAATGGATACCCCGATGACTTCAACGTTACGTCGTTTAAATTCTTCAATCCGATTATCCAAGGCAATAAGTTCGGATGGGCAAACGAAGGTGAAATCCAAGGGGTAGAAAAATACTAAACCATATTTGTTTTTAATAGCTTCGGACAAGGTGAATTTGTCTTTAATTTCACCTGATGCTAATACGGCTGGAACAGTAAAATCAGGTGCTTTGCAGCTCACTAATGCTGGGCTAATCCTTTCCTGGGCATACGCATAAGATTGTTCATATTGATTGCTCATAATGACTACTCCAATTTGATTTGCTTGATAAACCTGAAAACAACGAACCGCAAGGCGGTCAATGAAGTTTACGAGGAAATGGATTTAATTTTACCACGCTCCTGCTCATTCCTGCAACTTAATAGTTATTTCCTTGCGAAGAGAAAATGCGCTAAAATACGCACATTAACAAAAGAAGGAAACCACCATGGCTATTGAATTACCCAAACTCCCTTACGCATTAAATGGATTACAACCTTATATTTCTGAAGAAACATTGCATTATCATTATGGCAAACACCATAAAGCGTATGTTGATAAACTCAACAGTTTGATTCCCAATACTGAATTTGAACATTTGCCTTTAGAGAAAATTATCACTCAATCTTCGGGTCCGATTTTTAATAACGCTGCACAAATTTGGAATCACACATTTTATTGGCATTGCATGAAGCCCAACGGAGGTGGTGAGCCGACGGGTAAATTAGCGGATGCTATTAAAAAAGCCTTTGGTTCTTTTGCTGTTTTTAAAGAAAAATTTACTCAAGCATCTATTACCCAATTTGGTTCAGGGTGGGGCTGGTTAGCAAAAAATGCTTCTGGCGATTTAGAAATTTACAGCACCTCGAATGCTGGTACCCCCATGACTGAAAACAAAAAAGCGCTGTTGACCTGCGATGTTTGGGAGCATGCTTATTACATTGATACCCGTAATGAGCGTCCTAAATACGTTGACAATTTTTGGCATTTAGTCAATTGGGATTTCGTGGCAGAGAATTTGTAGCCCGGATGAGGCATAAGCGGAATCCGGTAAAGACACGTAAAACCAAATGCTGGGCTATATAGGAGTTCTAATGCTAAAATAGAAGACACTTTTCCAGCCAAGAGTTGAGCATGGAGCAAAAACCGTTTTATCGCAAAACTTATTTCTGGCTAAGTGTGTTGATTTTATTGGTAATAGCTATTCTTGTGCGCTGGTGTGCTCACCCTAATCGCAATCGTCTTGTTGAGCCAATACCGGTGGTATTAGCGACGGCTCGAGTCGGCGATGTACCCGTTTATCTCTCCGCATTAGGTTCAGTTACCCCTACTTATACCGTAACTGTTAGAACTCAAATCAATGGTCAATTGTGGCTAGTAGCATTCAAAGAAGGACAATTCGTGAAAGCCGGTGATGTACTTGCTCAAATTGACCCACGCCCCTATGAAGCACAATTAGTGCAATTTGAAGGGCAATTAGCGCGCGATCAAGCCTTACTTGACAATTCACGTATTGACTTGCACCGGTATAAAGTACTCTACAAACAAAACTCGATATCGCAGCAAGTGCTTGCCACTCAGTATGCTTTAGTAAGACAAAATGAAGGTACAGTTAAATTAGATGAAGGGCAGATTCAACAAGTACAGATAAATTTGATTTATTGCCGTATTATTTCTCCGGTTACTGGCCGCATTGGTTTGCGCTTGGTAGACCCTGGTAACTTCGTGCAAACCACTGATGCCACGGGTATTGCAGTCATTGCGACACTCAATCCGATCACAGTGGTTTTTTCAATTCCAGAAGACGATATCCCACAAGTAAGCCGACAGGTTATGGCAGGTAACATTTTGATTGTAAAAGCCTACGATAGAGAACAGAACCAATTGCTTGCGATAGGTAAACTGATGGCTATTGATAGCGAGATTGATTCCACCACGGGTACCGTCAAGCTAAAAGCACAATTTGAAAACAATGGTTACCGTCTATTCCCTAGTCAATTCGTCAATATCCGATTATTAGTATCTATTCTGCAAAAGGCGACGGTAGTACCGACTGCGGCGATCCAACAAGGCGCACAAGGGCCTTATGTTTACCTTGTAAACAAGGACAATACCGTGAGTGCTAAATTTGTTACTGTGGGTATAACTTCAGGTGATTATACAGTTGTAACGAAGGGCGTCTTAGCCAATCAGCAGGTAGTAATCGAGGGCGTGGACAGATTGTCAGAGGGGGCTAAAATAAAGGCATATGAGCCTACCAATAATGCTAATAAGCCCCGGCGTACTGTTCCATGAACCCCTCTCGGTTATTTATCTTACGTCCCATCGCCACTTCGTTATTAATGTTAGCAATCTTATTATCTGGCATTCTTGCGTATGGTTTGTTGCCAGTATCTTCGCTACCTGAAGTGGATTATCCCACCATTCAGGTATTAACGTTTTATCCCGGCGGTAGTCCGGATGTTATGGCAACATCAGTAACCGCACCGCTGGAACGCCAATTTGGGCAAATGGCGGGTTTAGCTGAAATGACGTCTGTCAGTTCCACCGGCGCCTCGATGATTACCTTACAATTTAACCTCGACATGACTCTGGACGTTGGTGAACAGGAAGTTCAAGCAGCTATTAATGCTGCCACTAGTTATTTACCTGCCGGTTTACCCAATCCACCGGTTTATAATAAAGTGAACCCTGCGGATGCACCTATCCTCACCTTGGCATTAACCTCTGCCACTTTGCCCTTACCACAAGTTGAAGATTTTGTTGATACACGGCTTTCGCAAAAAATTTCACAATTATCGGGTGTCGGATTAGTGAGCATTAGCGGTGGACAACGCCCCGCCGTAAGAGTTCAAGCCAATCCTACTAGTCTTGGTTCTTATGGCTTATCCTTGGAAACAGTACGCGGAGCGATTGTTACTGGCAATGTTAATGCTGCGAAAGGCGGTTTTGACGGCCCACGTTTGGCTTATACTATCAATGCCAACGATCAATTATTAACGAGTTCAGCTTATCGTCCTTTAATTATCGCCTACAGAAATAATGCACCGGTTCGAATATCCGATATTGCTGATGCTACCGATTCTGTGGAAAACGCCAAACTGGCAGCTTGGATGAATTTGGAACCGGCGGTGATTGTCAATATCCAACGTCAACCTGGCGCTAACGTGATTGAGGTGGTAGATCGAATTAAAAAATTATTTGCGCAATTACGTACTACTTTACCCGCTGCGATTAACTTTTCCATATTAACTGACCGTACTATAACCATTCGCGCTTCGGTCAGAGATGTGCAGTTTGAATTATTAATGTCTGTCGCACTCGTTGTGTTAGTGATTTTTATTTTCTTGCGCCACCTTCCTGCGACGATTATCCCGAGTGTTTCTGTGCCTTTATCAATTATTGGCACTTTTAGTGTGATGTATTTGTTGGGTTTTAGTCTTAATAATCTAACATTAATGGCATTAACCATCGCCACGGGTTTTGTGGTAGATGATGCAATTGTTATGATTGAAAATATTATGCGTTATATTGAACACGGCGAAGCGCCGATGGAAGCCGCATTAAAAGGCTCGAAACAAATTGGTTTTACCATCATGTCGTTGACAGTATCGCTGATTGCGGTATTAATTCCATTACTTTTTATGCGTGATATAATTGGCCGGTTATTCCGTGAATTTGCCCTCACCGTATCTGTAACCATTCTTATTTCCGCCTTTGTTTCTCTTACATTCACACCGATGTTATGTGCCCGCGTTTTGCGGCGGCATACTCTCAGTGAAACGAGCCGTTTTGAACGTTGGGCAGCCAATAGTTTAAATCGCATCATTGACCACTACAGCGTCACATTACGTTGGGTGTTAAAACATCAACCTGGAACTTTAATAGTGGCAATTATTACCCTTGTTTTGACTATGCTGTTGTTTTATTTCATACCCAAAGGATTTTTTCCAGTGCAAGATACCGGTATTATTCAAGGTATTTCAGAAGCACCGCAGTCCATTTCATTTCAAGCAATGGCAAAATGGCAACAGGCATTAGCACGAGTGGTGCTGAGCGACCCAGCAGTAGAAAATATATCTTCATTTATCGGGATTGACGGAATCAATACCACGTTAAATACCGGCCGTATGTTAATCACTCTTAAACCTTTAGCACAACGCGATGCGAGTGCCAGCGAAATCATTCGTCGCTTACAACCCAAACTTGCAGCAGTTTCCGGTATTAGGCTTTACATGCAGCCGATACAAGATTTAACGATTGATGACCGGGTGAGTCGTACTCAATACCAATACAGTTTAAACGCGCCCGATGCTCCACAAGTATCACATTGGTCTAAGCTGTTACTGGATAAACTACAAAATATACCAATACTGCGCGATGTTGCCAGCGATCAACAGAACGAAGGGTTAGTAACGTTCATTAATATTGACCGCGACACTGCTTCCAGAATGGGTATTACCGCACAACTGATTGATGACTCTTTGTATGATGCGTATGGTCAACGACAAGTATCCATAATGTTTACCCAACGCAATCAATATCGAGTGGTGCTCGAAGCCTTGCCCAATTTACAACGTGCCCCTGGTGCGCTTGATAATCTTTATCTCAATGCTCCTAGCGGTAACGCAATACCATTCAGTACTTTTACCCAAGTTTCGCAACAAATGGGGCCTTTGTTAATTACCCATCTGAATCAGTTTCCCTCGGCTGTTCTGTCATTCAACTTAGCACCTAATACTGCGCTGGGTGATGCCATCCACGCAATTAATCAAGCTAAACAAGCGCTTAATATGCCAGCAGCTATTCAGACTAGTTTTGAAGGGGCTGCTAAAATTTTCCAGAATTCTCTGGGCAATGAAGGATGGTTAATACTCGCGGCGATTGTAGTGGTGTATATCGTTCTAGGGGTGTTGTATGAAAGTTATGTGCATCCTATTACTATTTTATCAACGTTACCATCGGCCGGCATGGGCGCGTTGCTTGCATTATTTTTGACGCATAATCAATTAAGTATTGTTGCGTTAATTGGTATTATTTTGTTGATTGGCATCGTCATGAAAAATGCAATTTTGATGATTGATTTTGCGCTTGAGCAAGAACGGGTTTATGGTAAATCACCCGAGGATGCCATCTATGAAGCATGTTTATTGCGTTTTCGTCCCATTTTAATGACCACCATGGCCTCAATGTTAGGTGCAGTTCCTATTGCATTCGGTACTGGTATGGGTGCTGAATTACGTCAACCGTTAGGGATTGCGATCATTGGCGGACTCACCGTCAGTCAATTGCTCACACTTTACACCACGCCGGTTATTTATTTGGCCTTCGACAAACTCCATCAAAAAGCATTACATTATTGGCGCTTAGCAAATCCAAGTATTTCATAAACTATCTTATTAAAGTTTTAGAATGTAGTCAGGGTGCAGCAAACATGCGATCATTGGCATAGAAATGAAAATGACATAGGCCGTCCTTATTATTATCAAAGCGCAGTTAAACTGCAAAAACTACTTACCTTAACACTGGATCCCGCGAACAAGTCGCGGGATGACAAGAAATATTTATGCAACAACGTCAGCCAAGCCGCGCGATGACAAATTTTAACTTAACGAAGTAGTACTAATTAATGCAAAAATTTTTAATGCTGTACTTGCTTAAGATCGTTCGCTATTGCTTGAACTGCCTCAATAGATAAACCCGTTAATTGGGCAACTACTTTAACGTCCAATCCACTTTTCAGTGAGCGACGGGCAATATTTTTTTGAGCTTCAATAAGACCTTCTATTTTGCCTTCTTCTCTACCTTCTTCTCTAAATTGCTGTGCAATATTCATAATATGATCTCCAATTTTAGAGGGTAAACCTTCTTGAATCATCTTGATAAATCGTCTCTTGTCCGATATTTTTCCAGCATTTAACAAATAATTAAATGATTCCAAAATATAACCTTCTTCTCCTTTTATCGTTAGATCCTGCCAAAGAGCAATGATCTGTGGCATACAGGTCAGTAAGTCACGGGCAAAAGCATGCTTTAAACAGAATTGTAACACATTTAACCAGGCTTTTTCTTTCAGCGTTTCATCCGGTATTTGCCCAATATCTATCAAATGAAACCGGCCGAATACAATGTCTTTCATGATGCCTGTGGGATCATCAAATAGGTCTAATAATTCGGTAGGTTCTGTATAAGGGGTTTTCTCGCCATGATAAAACACAAGAGGAACTATCACTGGCAAATGCTGACTACCTGTTTCTTTACAATGATTTTCTAGAGCACTGATAAGGTATTGAAGCATTTTTAGCGGTAACCAACGCCAAGGGGTGCTGCGATGTTCAATCAGCAAATAGAGATAACCTACGCCTTGATTAAAATTGACCGAGAACAAGAGGTCGCTAATGACCTCTTTGAGTTCTTCATCAATAAAGCTCTCTTTGCATAGGATAAGTGTTTCAAGATCAACTAGCTTGAGAATGTGTGCAGGTAAATGCGCTTCAAAAAAGGCTTTTGCCACTTCTTGACGACTCATGGCAGCGCGGAAAAAATGGTCATGCGGTGTTGGAATAGTGCGAGTCATTTGAAAATTTCCTTAAAAAAATGAACCGCTATTATAGAACCGCCTTTTTAAAAAATATCTACAGTAATATCTGAAAAAAATGAGGCAGGCACGCTACGCTTTTTATTTTTCCAGACCCCGCAACAAGCATGCCCGTACTCGTTACGGAGTGTGGGGTGACAGTAAGTGCCAATTAGTAGAAAATTGCTAATTTGACAAGTAAAATGACCATGCGTTGAAATTATTTTCTTAGAGGACAAGCGAAAATGCGCACAGGCAGATGTCAATGCGGTGAGATACGTTACGAAAGTGTGGGGGAACCTGTTGCACTATACGTTTGTCATTGCCAGGAATGCCAAAAGCAATCCACCTCGGCTTTTGGCATATCGCTTGAAGTTCCACGCGCCGGTGTTCATATAACGCAAGGCATACCAAAATATTGGAGTCGTGCTACAGATACCGGACAAAGGCTCAGATGCGCCTTCTGTCCTACGTGTGGTTCACGACTTTGGCATCAATCTGAGTCGGCCTTAGAGACGGTATCAATTAAAGGAGGATCGCTCGACGAGCCCATTGATGTTTCTAGCGCAATCCATGTCTGGGTCACGCGCAAACTCCCAGGCATCATCATACCCAATGGCGCCAAACAGTTTCCCAAGGACTAATGAGCACCAATATTTCTTAGCGCTCTACCCGATTTAAGGTTACTTTCTAAGCGTTCTAAAGTAATGCCCTTGGTTTCTGGCACAAATAATTTTAAAAATACCATTGCTAGTATGCAGAATCCGGCAAAAACGAAAAATATTGAAGCATTTCCATAAACTTGCATGAAAGTTAACGCATTGCCCATAACAAGTCCGGCAAATGTCCAGTTAACAATGGTGGTAATGGTCATCCCCACTTCGCGCCCTTCTAGCGGAAATACTTCAGAACAAACAATCCAAGCTACTGGTCCCCAAGAGACAGCAAAGCCGAAAATATAGACGATGGCTGATATTAATAAAACAGCTTTAGGTATCATCCCGATTTGGCTTGGATCAGTAACCTTGCCAATACTAGCAAATGCTAAGCCTGCTGTTGTCATGGTAATGAACATAATGATTGCGCCAAAATACAGTAATTTTTTTCTGCCCCATTTTTCTACCAGTCTAACCGCGGGGAAAGTAAACAACATATTAACGACCGGTACGGTTAACATGGCAATTATACCTGTCATCCCAGCATAACCAAAAATAGTGGGTGAATAATAAATCATCATATTAATACCCACTAATTGCTGGAACATTTGCAGCACCACACCCATTAGCAATATTTTGATAAAGTAGCCTCTAAATATGCCACCAAAACTTTCCCTTTTATCGCTTATTACAGTTTCTTCAATTTCTCGGATTTCTTTGTCAATTTCTGCTTGACTATTGAGGGTCCTATTTAATACTGCGATGGCTTTATCTTTTCGCCCTTTTAACATAAGCCAACGCGGGCTTTCAGGTAGAAAAAAACTGCCAAAAAACATGATTAAAGAGAAAAGCGAGATGACTAAAAACATCAGTGGTAGAGCAGCTGGGGGATGCGTCACCATTCTGGCAATGAAGACATTGGTGATGGCGATTAAGCAAATACCAATCGTAATCATTAACTGAAATAACGAGCCCATAGAACCGCGAATACGGGCAGGAGCAGTTTCTGACAAATATAAAGGGGTGATAAATGAAGCTACACCAACGGCAAAACCTAATCCGAAGCGACAGGCAATCAGAATATTGATTGCCGGTAATGTGGCAGAAACCAAAGAAAGTGAGCTGAATAATAAACCGGCTAGAATTAAACTGCGTTTACGTCCTAAGAATCTGGC
>JBAUEV010000238.1:0-2077 GCA_049678805.1 Gammaproteobacteria bacterium | reverse complement strand
CTCACTGCCTACGTGCCGCGGCTTGTCCGCGGCACCCAGACAGTCTCAATTAAATGCAAATTTCTCTTCATAACAATCACGCCAAGTTGAACTTATATTCTGAATTTGCTCTTACTAAATAACGTGTTAAAAGGCTGGATGCCGCGGACAAGCCGCGGCACGTAGGCGGTGAGGAGGGGTAAATGCCGCGGGGTTTCGAGTATTTTGCTGTCAATGCCGCGGGGTTTCGAGTACGTCGCCTGAAGGACAAAATCTGCGCCGGCTTGTCCGCAGCAAGTAGGCAGTGGGTGAGTACCATACCCATCATTTTCAAGGCAAAAACAATCCCACCAAATCATTTAAAAATAATTTTCCTTGCTCAGTAACAATCATTTTTTCCTCATCCCAATTTATTAATCCTTTTGTTACTGCTTTTTGCAAATTGGGTTTTAATATTTCATAAGATAACCCAGTGCGTTCTTCGAATAACTTACGTGTAACCGGCTGCTGCAAGCGCAACGCATTCATCAGAAATTCTAACGGTAATTCTTCAGGTTTCACTTCGCGAGTTTCTATAATAAAATTTGTTGCAGACAAATAATCTTTAGGATGTTTAATTTTGCTAAAACGCTTAATTTCTCGTGTTTTTAAGTCAGTTATTTTGCTATGCGCACCTGCACCAATTCCTAAATAATCACCAAATTGCCAATAATTACAATTATGCCGGCACATATAATCGGGTTGACCATACGCAGAAACCTCATAAGAAAAATAATTTTGTGCGGCCAAGTCTTGTTGCCCTTGTTGCTGTATAGCCCAAATGGTTTCTTCATCAGGTAATAGTGGAGGTTGTTGATAAAAAAGCGTATTCGGTTCTAAGGTTAACTGATACCAAGAAAGATGAGTAGGCTGCAAAGCCATGGCTGTCGCCAAATCATATACGGCGTCCTCTACGGTTTGCCCAGGCAAACCGTACATCAGATCGAGATTGTAATTGGTAAACCCTGCTTGTTGTGCCGCCGCGACAGCTTTAATTGCCTCTTGGCCACCATGAATACGACCTAAAGCACGCAATTTCTCATCCTGAAAACTCTGAATACCTAATGAAATGCGATTAATTCCTACTGCCCGAAAACCTCGGAATCGCTGCTGCTCCACGGTACCAGGGTTTGCTTCAAGGGTAATTTCTACATCCTCAACTAAAGGTAAACGTTTCTGGAGTGCTTGTAGTAAGCAATCGAGAGCTTGAGGAGAAAATAAGCTAGGCGTACCACCACCAAAAAAAATGCTAGTAATTGACCGTCCTTGTGCATAAGGCAAATCTTGTTGCAAGTCCCGCAGTAAGGCTGTTACATAAGCCTCTTCTGGCAGTGTTTGGCGTAATGCATGGGAGTTAAAATCGCAATAGGGACATTTACGCACGCACCAAGGTAGATGAATGTATAACGCGAGCGGGATTGTAGTAATAAAAGTTGACATAAACTCAATAGTTTGCAGGAACTTGTCCGGCTTCATGTTAGCATCATTTTAAATAAAATGCTGTCATAACGGCTTGCTAATATTCCTTCCCTCTTGGCTACTCAGAAATACACGAACGAGGTAAAATGATTATCTTAGTATAAGGATTGATAAATGATGGCTGAAAAACCTCAATTACTAAAAACAAGGGTGGTTACCACAACCCGGTTATTTCAAATTGAAGAAATTCACCTGCGTTTCGCCAATAATCAAGAGCGGATTTATGAACGCCTAAAAGGGCGGATGTTAGGTTCAGTAATGATTGCCCCCTTATTGGACAATGATACAGTGTTACTGGTACGTGAGTACGGGATTGGCATTGAGGACTATTATCTTAGTCTGCCTAAAGGTATGATCGAAACTGGTGAAGATATTTATCAAGCTGCCAACCGCGAACTAATGGAAGAAATCGGTTATGGCGCTAAGCGTTTTACAGAATTAAAATCTTTAACTTCTTCTCCAGGCTACACCAAAGGGAACATGCGCTTTTTATTAGCACAAGACTTATATCCTAAGAAGCTCATTGGGGATGAGCCAGAAGAAATTGGGGTGGTACCGTGGCGACTGAGTCAACTTAATG
>JBAUEV010000237.1:0-3213 GCA_049678805.1 Gammaproteobacteria bacterium | reverse complement strand
GGTTTTTTATAATAATCAGCGACGTCATTCAACATTAGGCTATTTGTCTCCTGCTGAATTTGAACGACGTTATTTTCATCAACAACTCTGTTCTTAGTGTCTACAAAATCGTTGCAAGATCATAGCGGCTGTCTCGAAGGATGAACGGCTTATAGATTTCACTTTCCTCGTTCGGAGTGCAACTAGAATCAAACCCTTCGAGACGCAGCACTTCGTGCTGCTCCTCAGGGCGAACGGATTTCACTTTTTTCGCTTGTCCTGAGAAAGAACGGATTTCACTTTTCTCGCTTGTCCTGAGGAAGAACGGATTTCACTTTTTTCGTTCATCTTGAGATGGATTTTACTTTTCCCGTTCGTCCTGAGGAAGACGCGTAGCGGCTGTCTCGAAGGACAAACGGCTTCTAGGGATGGTACCGGCAAACGTATGTTTGACAAGAGGCAAGGAACACTGAGGTTCTGCATTGGAGTTAATTAGGGTTGAAAAGCAAGCAATGAAGTGGTTGAATGTCACAATCATTTAAATTACATTTCAAAGCATTAATTTTAATGAGTCATTTGTTAGTAAAGCCCCAAATCGCTTTTCGACCACGTACAATACGTAGCTATGTACGTCGGGAAGGGCGTATAACGACGCGACAACAGCTTGCCTTGAATTCGTTATGGGAGAAATTTGGTCTTAATCCGAATGTTAGTTTGAGCGACCTTACAACGGCGTTTGTTCAAAATGCTCCTTGTATTTTAGAAATTGGTTTTGGTATGGGGCATTCATTGTTGACAATGGCTAAAATAATGCCGGAGTGGAACTTCATAGGCATTGAAGTTTACCGGCCAGGTATAGGTTCATTGCTAGCAGAGTTGGCAGTGCAAAGAATCTCCAATGTGCGAGTTTATTGTGCGGACGCACAAGAAGTGCTAATCCAATGTTTACCTGATGCAAGTCTGCAAGGGATTCAAATTTTTTTTCCTGATCCTTGGCCTAAAAAACGCCATCATAAAAGACGCTTGATAAATACTGATTTTGCAAGATTACTAAGTGACAAATTACAAGGGGGTGGTTATTTACATATCGCTACTGATTGGCAAGATTATGCACAACAAATGTTGCAGATTGTCTCTGAAGTGGCTGATTTTCATAATCCTTATGCTGCTGGATTTGCGCCACGGCCTGCAACACGACCCATCACTAAATTTGAACAACGCAGCGAAAAATTAGGTCATGCTGTTTGGGATTTAATCGTATTTAAACGAGAGAATTGCTGAGGCCAATATGCAAGAGCCTAGAAGACAAGAAAAAAAACATGATGTGTTAAATTATGTAGCAGCACTCATCAGTATTGCGTTAGCTCTATGCTTTTTATTATTTTTGCTGCATATGTTATCTCATTTATTTTGGGGCGTGGATAATGGAATACCTTTTTTTGTTACAGGGATATTGAGAGTTTTAAAATTAAATTATTTAGAAAGCTCCACTATTATCCGATTTAGTAGTCTTTTGTTTCTTATTTTGGGCACATTGCTTTTTGGCTATTTAAGTTGGTTATTCGCACATCGACTGGGCATGTATAAAAATAATCATTTTCAATGGAAAGTCATTAGCATTGTGTTAATAATTATACTCATTGTAGTTGGGTATTTTGTAGTTCGATTTTATCGCTGAAATCTAATGTTCCAATTGTCTTTTTTTAACATAACAAGAACCCCATTTTTCCAATTGAGCTAATATCGGGGTTAAGGTTTTACCAATTTCGGTCAGTGAGTATTCCACTTTAGGCGGTACTTGCGCATGTACTTTTCTAGTAATAATTTTATCGTCTTCTAACTCACGCAATTGGTTAGTTAACATGCGTTGTGTAACATCAGGAATGAGCCGCCGTAGTTCATTGAAACGTTTGGTACCATCACACAAATAAAAAAGGATTAAAATTTTCCATTTGCCGCTTAATACTTTCAGCGTAGCATTTACCGGATATTTCGC
Source organism: Gammaproteobacteria bacterium (assembly GCA_049678805.1). GTDB lineage: Bacteria > Pseudomonadota > Gammaproteobacteria > JBAUEV01. Next base: position 1,238 of record JBAUEV010000237.1, on the reverse strand, counting down.
ATTAAATTTCATAGCCATTTTGCAACACCCTAAAGTATAAAAAAGGATACTATACCACATTTTTGTGCGTACTTGATAAAATGATACTAATATTTTAACCTTGAAAATTACTTTACAGTGGTATTTGAGAGGCCAGTATGAAAGTTTTGACGGAAACAAATCGTAAGTCATGGGCGCTTATTGGGGTTAGCATGGCCAGTTTCTTGGGATGCATTGATTTCACTATTGTAAACACGGCATTGCCAGCTATCCAGATGACATTCCACGCTACGGTTACTCAGTTACAGTGGATTATTACGATTTTTATTTTAGCATTATCTACCTGCATGGTAATTATGGGACGTTTAGCCGATATATACGGGCGGCGTCTAATACTTTATATCGGTATGATAGTTTTTGGACTGGCATCGCTAGGTGCGGGATTATCAGCTAATATTTATTGGCTGATTTTATTTCGTCTTATTCAAGGTGCCTCGTGCGCTATTTTGTATACTGCAACGGGTGCTATTGTCGCTAGTGCTTTTCCCGAACAAGAACGTGGTAAAGCCATGGGCATTTTATTTGGCGTGAACGGCATTGGGTTAGCCATTGGGCCTGTGCTGGGTGGGGTTATTATAAGTGCTTTGAATTGGCGTTGGGTGTTTTTGGTCAATATTCCTATCATTATGATAAGTTTATTCATTTGCTTTATTAGCGTAAATGAATCAAAAAATCGTGAACACGGAACAGAAATTGACTGGCTAGGTTTGGTGTTACTTATGATTGGTTTGGTTTGTTTAATTTTAGGGGTCACTCAAGGTAGCGTCTGGGGTTGGAGTTCTGCTATCACGCTGAGTTTATTTGCCATTGCGGGATTGGCTTTAATTCTTTTCTATAAAGTGGAAATAAAAACGTCTGCACCTATTATCCAATTTCATTTATTTATCAATCGTATGTTTATTACCAGTATTGTGGCTACGTTTGCATTAGCTTTTTTTTACTGTGTGGCTTTTTTTCTGATGCCGCTTTATTTACGTAATATGCGCAATGAAAGTGGCTATATGATAGGCTTTATGTTGTTGCCTACTATGGTAACGGTCGCTATTTTATCCCCATTAGTAGGTCGTCTGGTTGACCAATTGGGTCCTAAAATTTTGCTAATATCAGGACTCGCCTTTTTTGTATTATCGGCTTGGCTACAAACTCGATTTAAAGTGGATAGCTCTTTGATATATATTTTATCGGCGTTTATATTAATG
>JBAUEV010000236.1:0-14101 GCA_049678805.1 Gammaproteobacteria bacterium | reverse complement strand
AAGCATGGCTTAATGAATTTAAGTCTTGCTACGCCATTGAACATGAAAAAATTATCGTTAATGAAATTAACTCTAACACAGAAAATATCAAAATGGCTGAAGTTATTTATCAACTTTCGGAAAAAACCCAAGGGCAATCTATTTTAGTTACCGATGTAGGGCAACACCAAATGGTAGCGGCACGTTATTATCAATTTAGATGTTACGATTCTCATATCACCTCGGGTGGTCTTGGCACAATGGGATTCGCCTTGCCCGCTGCTATCGGTGCTAAGCTTGCAATCCCCACTCGTGAAATCATAGCCATTATCGGCGATGGCGGTTTTCAAATGAATATTCAAGAATTAGGAGTCATTTCTCAAGAAAATTTGCCAGTAAAGATTATCATTCTAAATAATAATTATTTAGGCATGGTAAGACAATGGCAGGAGTTATTTTTTGAACAACGTTATTCATTTACTGAGTTAAAAAACCCTGATTTTGTTAAAATTGCTGAAGGATATGGAATTCCAGCATTAAAAGTAACCAATAAAGCACATTTGGATAATGCACTTAATACGATGCTGCAAGCTAATACGCCTTATTTATTAGAGATAATGGTTGAAAAACAAGAAAATGTGTTTCCCATGATTCCATCGGGTTTAGGTGTAAGTGAAGTGCGATTATCTTAAGGAGATTCATTATATGAAATATATCTATCTTATCTCAGCAGTTTCTGAAAATACTTTGCGCGTTTTACAACAGGTGGCAGGTATATTTGCTCGACATCGCTTAAATATTGAACAGCTCAATGTATTTGAAACTGGGACTAAGGGAATTTCTCACTTTAGCATTGTGATTCACAGCGACCCAAAAACAATCGCTAGAGCAATGCACCAACTACAACGAATTGTTGAATTATTAGAAGTTAAAATTAATAATAAAATTCCATTAACAAAAGAATCTTCGGATTTAAATATTTATCAATGATAGGAGTGTATTTTATGACAACTATGCAATTTGGCACTGCAACAGAAAAAGTTATTACTCGTGATGAGTTTCCTTTAGTCAAGTCAAAAGAACTATTGAAAAATGAAGTAATTGGGGTTATTGGTTATGGTGTACAAGGTCCTGCACAAGCACTTAACTTAAAGGATAACGGCTTTAATGTTATCGTAGGTCAAAGATCCAATTCATCTTCTTGGGATAAAGCCATCAGTGACGGTTGGGTAGCAAACCAAAATTTATTCAGTATTGAAGCAGCTTGTGAAAAAGCGACATTCATTTGTTATTTATTATCAGATGCTGCTCAAATACAATGTTGGCCTGTGGTAAAAAAATATTTAACACCCAATAAAACATTATGTTTTTCTCACGGCTTTGCTGTTACCTACAGCGATAAAACAGGGGTTGTGCCACCTAAAGATATTAATGTGGTGTTAGTCGCGCCTAAAGGTGCTGGCCGCAGCGTACGTAAATTATTTTTACAAGGTAAAGGAATTAATTCCAGTTATGCAGTTTATCAAAATGGCTCCGGAAATGCTGAAGAAAAAACTTTAGCATTTGGCATTGGAATAGGTTCGGGTTATTTATTCGAGACAACCTTTAAAAATGAGGTTTATAGCGATCTTGTAGGCGAACGTGGCGCATTGATGGGGGCACTTGCTGGAGTGATCGCGGCACAATATCAAATATTACGCCAACATGGCCATTCACCCAGCGAAGCATTTAATGAAACTGTAGAAGAACTTACGCAAAGCCTAGTGCCTTTAATTGCCGAAAATGGCATGGATTGGATGTTTAGTAATTGTTCTACAACTGCACAACGAGGTGCTCTTGATTGGCTGCCACGTTTTAAGGAAGCTGTACTGCCAGTCTTTGCATCGCTTTATCAAAGTGTAGCCAGTGGTAAAGAAACAGAAATCGTCATCACTGCTAATAGCCGCGAAGATTATAGAGATCGTTTGGCAGCCGAACTCAAGCAAATGCATGAAGACGAAATTTGGCAAGTAGGTCGGCAAGTAAGAAAATTACGTCCTGCAGTAGAGGAATAGGAATTACAAATGCCTAAACTGCTTAATAAATACAGCTCGCAAATTACTCAGCCGCGCTCACAAGGCGCTTCTCAGGCAATGCTATACGGTACTGGGCTAATTGAAAGCGACTTAAATAAAGCCCAAGTTGGCATTGCCAGCATGTGGTATGAAGGTAACACCTGCAATATGCACCTACTAGAGCTTGCAAATAAAGTAAAAGCGGGAGTTACTCATGCTGATCTAATCGGAATGCGATTTAATACCATTGGTGTAAGCGATGGCATTTCAATGGGCACGAAAGGCATGTGCTATTCATTACAATCACGTGATCTTATTGCAGACTCAATCGAAACCATGATGGGCGCACAATGGTACGATGCGCTCATTACCATCCCTGGTTGTGATAAAAATATGCCTGGCTGCCTGATAGCAATGGGACGGTTGAACCGCCCTAGTTTGATGATTTATGGCGGCACTATCCAGTCAGGGCACTTAGGAAAAAAACAGCTTGATATTGTTTCAGCTTTTCAAAGTTACGGTGAATATTTAAGCGGCGCAATAGATGAAAACCAGCGTAAAGCCATTATTCAACATGCTTGTCCAGGTGCAGGAGCTTGTGGAGGAATGTATACCGCTAATACGATGGCATGTGCTATTGAAGCACTCGGTATGAGTTTGCCTTATAGTTCATCCACGCCCGCCACTGATCCAGCAAAAATTCAAGAATGTTTTAATGCTGGAAAAGCCATTCGGAACTTACTTGAACAAGATATTAAACCTAAAGAAATTATGACGCGTAAAGCCTTTGAAAATGCTATGGTAGTCATTATTGCGTTAGGCGGTTCAACTAATGCTGTTCTTCATTTACTAGCAATGGCACATGCAGTAGATATACCACTTGCATTGGCAGATTTTCAAACGGTGAATGATCGTACCCCACTCTTAGCTGATTTCAAACCCAGTGGGCAATTTGTTATGACTGATCTGCATCACTGCGGCGGCACACCCGCAGTGATGAAAATGCTATTAAATGCAGGGCTTTTGGAAGGTGATTGTCTGACAGTAACTGGACAAACCTTGGCTGAAAATCTTAAATCATTGCCAGAGCTATCAGCAGGACAATCCGTTATTCATTCCTTGGACAATCCCATTAAAAAAACAGGACATTTGCAGATTCTTAGCGGTAATCTTGCGCCTAATGGCGCCGTTGCCAAAATCACTGGTAAAGAAGGTTTACATTTTACGGGTCCGGCCAAAGTATTCAATGCAGAAGAAGAAATGATTCGTGCTTTAGAAGAACAGCAAATTCAAAAAGGCGATGTTATTGTAATTCGATATGAAGGACCCAAAGGTGGTCCTGGTATGCCTGAAATGCTTAAACCCACTTCTGCGATTATGGGTGCAGGGCTTGGCAAAGACGTTGCATTAATTACTGATGGGCGTTTTTCAGGTGGTTCACACGGTTTTATTATTGGCCATATTTCTCCAGAAGCACAAGTAGGTGGTCCGATTGCGTTATTGCAAAATGGAGATCTCATTAGTATTGATGCTGAGAAAAATACTATTCATGTTGTCTTAAGTGATGAAGAATTGGCGAATCGTCGTGCAGATTGGAGCATGCCACCTTATAAAGCAGATAAAGGCACACTTTATAAATACATAAAAAATGTAACGCCAGCTCATTTAGGGTGCATAACGGATAAATAAATATCAACATTAGTTTGAAGCTCTGACCCGTTTATCGAGGTTTAGAAAATAGACTTTTTTTCAAACCTTGAAAAACGAGCCAAGGTCGAAGAAAAAATGAGCGAGGAACCGGAGTTTACATAACAGTAAATGAGGATTCCGAGCGAATTTTTTCATAGAGATTGGCCGTTTATCGAGGTTTGGAAAGAAGTCTAATGCAATAGTGTTTGATTCACTGCTTGCAAACGTTGTACATAATGTTGGGTTTCAGAAGGTAAATTAAGCTCATTTAAGGTTCGCGCATAGGGATTTTTTAGCAATGCTTGCTGTACTCTAAATGCCCCCGCATTATAAGCAGCAAAGGCCAATGTCCAATTACCAAATTGTTGATGCAGTTGTGCTAGCAGTGTTAATGCAGCTTGCGTAGCCGGTACAAACTGATAACGATCTGTTGTTTTTAGACCATATGTTTGTGCCGTATGCGGCATCAATTGCCAAGCCCCTGCTGCACCTTTGGACGACAAAACATTATCTTGATAACCACTTTCAATAATTGGCACTATCGCCACGCTCGCAGGTAATTTCATGGCTGCTGCTTGTTTTAACACATAAGTTAATTTTCCAGTACGAGCAGCACTTTCTAGTATGACACGCAGGTCGGATGAAGTAGCCCACTTGTCGTTAACCATTACTGGCTTTTGTTTAGCAGGTAATTGTTTCATTCTATTGGTGAATGATGGATGCCCCATCGAAGGGTTATCTTGATTAACACTTACGCCATTAGCAGCATTAATAATTCCACCGTTCAAAGTAGGATGAGCAACTGTACCAATCCACATGGTATTTACCAAAGTCCCCTTGACAGGGCTCATATTCGATGGAATTAAAATAATAGGCTTTTTAACAATATCATGCATTTTGTTATCTACTACTTGATTAGTTTGAGTATTCAAAATAATTTTGGACGAAGTTTTATCAGTAATCTTATTACAACCCGATACTACTAAAACAGCCACTAACATTAAGCTGAATTTCGCAATATTACCGAGCTGCATAAGTGGTCTCTGATGAATAAGGGCCTGGAAATACAATATCTTTTGTAATGTTAATGTTAAAAAGATAGCCAGCTTGTATGGATAGCGTGGGCTGTATATTAAGATTTTTTCGAGTTATCATAGTACCAGTATCCATAATATTGGTACCTAAACTTTGTGCCAATGTTTGGCCAACCGTTGGGGCTGCATATGGATTGTTAGTATTTTGTGGTTGGCTAAGTTGAGCACCAGCACTTATTACACTCATCAATAATGCTGAACCAAAAATTTTTCCATAATGGTTATTTACTTGGTCATGAAACCCTGCATAACCACTTAAATCAATTCCCGGCATACCACTTAAATCAATGCTTTGGCCATTAGGAAAAATGATGCGTTGCCAAGCAATCAATACCCTTTCCTGGCCATAAGCAATTTTTGAATCGTATAAACCTGTCAGCTTTGCGCCTTGTGGGATGAGAAGGTAACGACCAGTAATTGTGTCGTATACATTCTCACTTACTTGTCCAGTGATTTGACCAGGCAAATCGGAATTGATACCCGTAATAAGTATTCCGGGAACAATCGTACCTGCTTTAATCTCATAACGACTTACAGGATTATTTAAAGTCGTAGGTAAATAATTCTCATTCGGTTCTTTTGCAGTTTGAATAAACGTTATTTTTTCTCCTTGTTTATTGGGGTCATCATCAGCCTTAACACCTAACATATTAGCAATATTTAGTCGTTTAAAAATTGAATCAGGAGAAGTTACCCCTGTAGAAGAATCCGTCATCTGGTAAATCTTACTGGGTGCTTGATTGTATCTATCGACACCTACCGGCAAAGATATCAGTGATTGTGGTAGAGGTAACGTCGAAATTGCGTTAACTAAATCATGTTGTGGTGTAGTTGCAAATACTTTAGTAGCAGGAACAGGCTTTGTTATAGATATATTCTGATACCAATCAGTATCGGCACTTGTGGCCGTATTGAGTGATGTTGTCGTAGCGGTTTGGGTAATCATTTGTTCACTTGATTGATGCGAAGCATGCACCAAATTGCTAACAATAATTCCCAATATAAGCACTAAAATGACGCCAGTAGCCAATATCAAATATTTACGCATAACGATGGCTTTAGGATATTGTTTCTTTATCATCGTCTATATCCTATTAATAGCGTTGGTTTATAATCGTTACTCGCTGCTGAGTTGAACCTACTCCAGCAATTAATATCGCTTTTTGAAAAATTTTGTCTACTACAAAATATGGAGGCTTATAACGATAATTTACCAATGCTTTTTTACTACCTATCAAGACAAACAAAGCGGGTAAATCGCGTGAGACCACGATACCTGGCATCTGTATAAATGTTTGTTGTCCATCATCAAAAACACGTACCGGTTTCCAGCGTGGAGCACCCCATCGAGGTGAAAGCGTATAGGCAAAATTCAAACTGTTAAGATTAATATCAGGTAAATTGGTAACAGTTGCATCTTGGGTTTGTTGTTCAACTCTATCATTCCAAGTTTGTACCATTTCATTAGGATACCAAAACCGTACATCACGAACATAACGTCCGTTTGCCGTGGAAACAAGCTTTAAATCATACATGCGCCGATCTGTGGTAATAACCAAATTGGTAGTAATGTTTGGAATAGCTGGTGTTACTAGCACATTCTCAGTTTTGGCAGAGCCGGTACCCGAATTAGCAACAGCCAAAGTCCATCGGTTAGGATCAGCTGTGCTCGCGTTCGTAAAACGCTCTCCTGGCTCGAGGGTAATGACGGTTTGCTGATAAGGTGTAGTCGCAATAACAGGTTGCTGCTCGCTACCATAAGCATATTGGACAAAGCCACTGGTAATAATATTCGGTGCTTTACCTGTGCGAACATATTGATTAAAGGCTTGCATTAACGCAGGATTATTACCATAAGATAAACGGTAATTCTGGTTTGCTGGCGTGATTACATCCGGTTTTTCGATCACCTGTTGTGCGGGTTGATATTGTATCTTATCAATGCCTTGAGCAGCACAACCTACTAATAAACATAAGGGAACTACAATAAAAATATTTAATATTCGGCCTGCTATAGTTTTCATAATAAAGGCTCTCCTATGAAATAAAGAATTAGTTTTGGCTCGGTGACCATGTCAGATGTGTGATATAAAGACCAAAAGGATTGTCGTTAATAAAATTGGGATTAACTTTGTTCATTTGATAAGTTATGTCAGCCATCCAACGTGTTGTGTTAAGCATTTCACCACTTGCGGTATTTTGTTTGGTTTCATCCCAAATCACTTGCCAGGTGTTGTTACTGATGGGCATAGAATTCACAATTTTGACACTGACGGTGAATTGCTCGGCTAAATTAATAGGATTATTTTGTTGATAATAATCTCTTAAATATTGCAGCGTATCGCCTGCTGAATAGGCATATACTTTATTCAGCAATGCTTTTTCGGCCTGTGTATCCGTTAATATTGTTTTAGCATTGATAACAAACTGATTGATTAGGTAATTCACCAATTTAGGATCTTTGATTGAAACAGTTTGTAAGGATGCCAATGCAATGGGCGTGCTTGCATTTGTTTCAATCACATAAGGTTGTACGTGAGATTCAGTGGCAATACGTGCAATAACTACGGCTAATACTACACTCATCGCCGCGGCAACAAAGAACGCAATTTTCCAATGACGTACCTCTGTGGCTAGATTTAAGTACCGATCATTCCATTCTTTACGACCTTCTGCTCCTGATACATAAGGGTTTTCCAAAGAACCTGATTTCATTTTAGAATTAAGTGTATTTAAACGAGCTGGAGGGTTTGAATGATTGTCAAAAATAAATTTTTTCATACTCATGCTTTAATACTCACTCGGGAGGACGGAGAGAACTAACATCAGCGCTGGGCGCTGGACTAGGGATTGAACTGGCAGCTGCCGCTTCACGTCCAGCACTGCTGGATTGTCCTGGTGTAGCAGGTGCAGAAGAGTTTGATCGCAAGTTTTGTGTAGCATGGTACATACGGTTGGCAGTACCAGGTAAAGGCAATGCTTTGCCTTCAGGAGTATGCTGCTTTAACCCAGGACCACCCGTCATTTTGTCTTGAATATGTTTAAAACGATCGGTAAGGCTATCGCCTGTTGCTTGTTTTAGATCATTCATAGCCCCGCCAGCTGCCGCACTTATACTTTTTGCCAAGCCTATTCCTTCAGTTCGAGCTTGATCGAAATGTGCTGTAGCATTACTTGCGCTACTACCGGCAATTTTAGCTAAATTCGCTGCTACTCCCCCTGCTGCGCTCGCCGCAGGGGCAGATGCCCTGACGGCAGTTTGAGCAATTTTAACAGCCGACATCGCAAGCGCAGCAGCATCCGTGCCGCGGTTTTCTTGAATGATATTTGAAACAATTTTGGCAACTTGCTCAGGTAGGTTTTTTGAAACAAGCCAAAACAATAAGGCTACTGCGACAAGCCAGCCATAAATATCGTAGTTACTAATTTTAGTAGGAGGAATCATACTTGCTAAAACACTAAAAAGTCCTTGCCCTGATCCAACTACCGCATACAATGTTAATATTTTGAAACTGTTCGCAATTACAACATCCAACGCATTTCTAGCCACCGAACGTGTAAAAGGTAAAGCAGCGAAAGCAAGAAATAATGCTGAAGCAGATATCAAAAAAGAAGTAACTATCAACGTAACGGCTAAGTCTAAAGCTATAGAAAAAAAGGCAGTTAATACTATCACATAAGAAATTGAGCATATTATTAAACTAAATCCAAGCGATAAAATACCTGCATTTTTAGTTGGTTCCATAATTAAATTACCAAGCATTATACCAACCGATATTATAGTTGATGGGTCAACTTTTCCATGAACTAAAGTATTCCCCATTTCATTGGCAGTGTTAACTATAGAACCAAGCCATGGCGCGCAATTTATCATTAATGTATAAAAAAAAGAAACAATAAAAAATTCTTTCAAAAAATAAGGCATAGATTCTTGAAATGAATTTTGATCAAATGCACGCCAAAGACATAACCAAACTATAGCAATAATCAAAAAACTATAAAATAACCACTCACCCCACTGCAAAAATTGATTTAAAAAATTATTGAAAATATTTTCATAAAACTGGACTGATGTACTTATAATTGCATCTGGATTCACAAAAATATACCTTAATAGATTTTAAAAATACAAAGTCATGTTTTAACGATAAATATCAACCCGAAAACATAAAAAAATCAAATTGATTTTATTAACAAATTAATCTCTTGTGACAAGTGGAGGCAGAGGTCCTTTTTTTCCATTATCAATAAGCTGAGCTTGTAACTTCTCTAATTTTTCTTCTTTAGATTCACAGCCAGAAAAACAAACCACAGAAAAAATAATAGTTAAAATTAATAGACTCGTACGCATAACATTTCTCCTTTAGATAGTATTAAAAATCAATTAGAAACAAGTGGGGGTAGAGGACCTTTTTTTCCATTATCAATCAGTTGATCTTGCACTGCTTTAGCAGTAGTTTCTTTTTGCATCTGTGCTGCATAATATGCAGCTTGGGCATTTGTTTGTGCTGCGATCGTTTGTCGCAACAGTTGTAGTTGGGATACTTGCTCTGAGGCGATTTGCGAAGCTGCTTGAATTGCCTGTGTTTGCCCCACTGCACTTTGTGCTTGAGCTTGTAAAAATTGCAGTCGGCTATTTTCGCTTTGGAAATCATATGCGTTGCTGCCTATAGCTTGTAAGGTATTATTCATTGTTTGCAGAGTGGCTTCTACGATTTTCTGATATTGTTGATTGAAATCTTGTGGTACTTTATATCCTGGAAATAGCGCTTGGAACTGCATGTTTACATTGGCTGCATTATAAGATAATCCATTGGATTGGTTGGTTATTTGTCCTAATTGTTCAATCAATCCTTGCGCGTTACTCCATTGGAATTGGCCATTTTCAAGCTGCTTTAATGCATCTAATTGTTTTTTTAAGTACTCTGATTGCGTCATTAATTCGTTAACTGAATTAGCTAACTCATACCAACTCGCAAAATCAAATACTGGGAGATCAGCAATGCTAACGACCGCCCATAAGCTGAAATATAGCAATAATCCACTTTGTAACATACGTTTTAAACGCATTTTCCGTCTCCTTTTAAATCCATTTTTAATAAATTTAATTTTATCAATTCATTTTTTCAAATTTTAATTGCCCTTTTTAGCGATTTTCTAAGACATTTTTTCTTGAGTTAGATAAAAATCGTTACGACAATATTCTGCCCATGTCTGAAATTCATTTTCTTCTAACCAACGGTAAAGCCATTCATTACCGTATTCTTGTTTACATTGAATTAATTGTTGTGATTTCTCTTTGGAAAGCCCAACAAAAGCTAATACCATTGGTTTTATATAGCTAAAACCTAAGTCAATCAACCGGTTACCTTCGGGAGTAACGACGTAGTAATGCCGTTTAGGTATACCTACATGAGCAATAAGTTCTAACTGGCGTTCTGATAAACCCATTTTCTTATATAATTCACGAATTTCTGCTTCCATACTCGGATTTGGAAGATAAATTTTCGTAGGACAAGACTCCATAATCGCGGCTGTTGTAGATGTAAGGCTTTGAGTGCTAGGGTCATATAAATCAGCCAGCGATTGTGTAGCAAAAATGACACGAGCATTTTTTTTGCGTAGCGTTTTCAACCAATCTTTAAGTTTTCTGGCAAAGACTTCATGACTAATGTATAGCCATGCTTCCTCTAGTACGACCAAGGTCGGACGTCGCCCATTGGCTTCTTCAAGTCGAGACTCAATTTGGTCAAAAATATAGCGTAATATGGGTAAGTAAATTTCAGGTTTTTGCCCCAGCAACCAACCCATTTCAAAGGTTTGTAAATGGCCTGTCGCTAGTGCATCATGCGTAGCATCTAAAAGTTTGAGTTGCCCTTCTAAAGTGTAATATTGTAATGCCTCGCGAATTTCTTCGTGTTGTACGAGTGCACGAAAGACTGTGATATTACGGCTGCAATGTTGCATATCATGTGCAAGCGCTTCAATTGCTTGGTGAATTGCTGACCTAATCCCGGGGGTAATTTTAACATTTTGTAAATAAACCAAATCTTCAATGAATTGCTCAGCACGATTTTTTCTAGTCTCAGTGGATAAATCATTTAATGGACAAAAAGCCAGCTCTTCTGCTTTACCAATATCGTAATAATGTCCCTCTAAGGCTTTAGTTAAAGCATGATGGGAGTAATCTTTATCAAACACAAAAATTTGTGCCTTTGGATAACGTAAAAATTGTGCAATTAAAAAACCTAAATAAGTTGATTTACCACTACCTGTAGGCCCCAGTACTACTTGATGCCCAACATCCGCTACATCTAGGTGGAAACGAAATGGGGTTTTACCTGTTGTAGCTGCGTAAAACACTGGCGGTGATTTTTCTGGCAATAAAGAAACTGAAGCACTGAAAGGTGCCCCTGTCCAGATAGAATGTAACGGTAATAAGTGTGCTAAATTAATTGAACTGAGAAAAACTCGACGTATATTGCAGCTACCATGACCAGGAATGGTGCCTAACCACGCATCCATCGCATTGACGTCTTCTTTTAAACAAGTAAATCCAAGCTGTTCAAGATATTTCGTTAATTCTTTAGTTGCTTGTTCTAATAATGTAATATCCTGATTCATTAGCACTAGGGTGCTGGTCCAATAGCCAAACCGTACGCTACGATTACTATTAGCCGTTAACGCTTCAGTGGTTTCCTGACTCATCTGTAGCGCATCCACATTCACTTTGTCACTCGAACGACCCGAAATGACCTCTTGCACAATACCCATGAACCCACGAATTTTATTATTCCAATGCTTTTGATAACGTTTGATCTCACGTTCTGCCGTGGTATCACTCAATGGAATAAAGCGGTTTGACCAACGGTAAATAAGCGGATAAGTACCTAATTCTTCGAGTAAGCCTGGTGCAGTTTGCTCATTAAGATATCCAATCACTGAAAGTGCATAAATATAATGTTTACCTACTTGAGGTACATAACCGCCAATAATGGGACGACGGCCTAATGCAACGTCCAGAAAACAACCCTCAGGGGGCACAGCTATAGGAAGCATTTCTCCGGTAATACAGGTGTTTAGGTAAGCTAAAAGTTCAGCTGAACGAAGTCGCTCTAATATGAGTTGCGTACTGACAAGTCCAACACAACGTTCCACCGTTTCTTTGAATTTCTTCAATAATTCGGTAAGAGATTGCTGATCTTCATTATCACGTAGCCCTTCTACAAACCAATGTCGAGTAAGTTTTACAATAGTGAGCGGCCATTTCCAAACAAAAGTAAGAAACTGTATATTTTCGTAATGTGCTCCCTCTGCTTCATAAATTTGGCGACGCTCTTCATCAATGAGTTTAGAAACAGGATCAGGAAAAGCACCTTGACACGGATAAACTAAACTGGGTACCCGCAGTTCATCGACATGCAGCATCCAACCATCATCAAGAAAAGTAACCATACGATTAAAATTGATGGTTAACGCATCCAACTCAGCCGCAGTTGCTGAGTTGATATCCGGTCCTCCAAATTTATATGTAACCAAAAAAGCACCATCTTTATTGAGAATAATTCCGTCATCCACTAGATGTGCGTAATTGAGCAGATCAGATAATCCCTGCTCGTTACTCAAATGCTCTTTCAGGATCATACCAATCCTCTTTGTCCTTGATAGACCGGTACGCTTGGTTTGACTAGACGGATATTGGCATGAACACCTGAGGTAATAGCATAATATTTACGATAATGAATGTGGCGACGATAAAGCGCTAGCATCTGATTATCAGCACGCGTAATGAGTATCCCCAACGTATGAAGCAGCATAAATATACCAAGAGCTAGGATATCCATTGTGGGTTTAAGACGCGCTGAGAATGCAATTGGCAAACATAGACCCACTATCAAGAAAAAAAGTTGCCGATCAACACCTAAGACGTTGAAAGAACGATTGAGTGATTTAAAGTAAACAGTTGAAGTTCCACGCATGATATCATTTACTCATTATTTTACGAACATCGTACTTACAAAACTCGTACCAGCAAACGCAACGGATAACCACAACACAATATTAATAATTTTCTTAAATCCATCTCCCCACTCACCAAAAGCTAACATTAAACAAGTAATAACAATCATGATGACGGCAGTAGATAATAAAAATGGCCCGCTAATAGCATTTTGTAACGTCGTCATTGTTTTCGTAAACGGTAAGTCATTTCCTGCATCTGCAAAGACTGGAAGTGTTATAAGTGTTAACGTTAGACCTAATATGCCTCGTATAACTAATGTATTAAACCAATTTTTCAAACCTAAAATGTCCATGTTCATATCCTTTTATTGCTACAATTTCTTTAATAAAACCCTTTTGGCTTCCCTGTCGTATCACTCCAACGATAGCATCCACTGTGTGACACACTAATTGAATAGGTGGTACTGTTAAACCTGCCTCCATTGCCAAATCTAAAATTCGTTGAATAGCTTCTTCTGCACCATTCGCATGCACTGTGCAAATGCCTCCTGGGCAACCGGTGTTCCAGGCTTTTAACATATCTAAAGCTTCACCCCCACGCACTTCCCCCACTAAAATACGATCGGGACGCATTCGCATCGCTGCCCGCAATAAACCTCGCATATTAACTTGATCGGTTGTTAACATGGATACTTGGTTAATGGCACAACATTGTAGCTCTGGTAAATCTTCCAAAATCACGAATCGTTGATTGGTATCACTAGTGACAGCTTCGACAATTAACGCATTAGTAACAGTTGTTTTACCAGATCCTGGACCACCACAAATCAATATATTTTTTCGTTGATGTACTAATTTTTGCAATAATTCCTTTTGTTGTACATTTAAGCGATTAGTCGTTACATATTCGTCCAGATTAAAAACTATTTCTGACTTTTTTCGAATAGTGAAACTGGGGGCTACTACGATGGGTGGAATTTGTGCTGTGAAGCGCTCTCCTTTTAATGATTGGAAAAAAGGCAGTTCCGCTTCAAGTCGAGGGTTATGTTGAGTAATTACAAAATTGTGAATACCTGCTACATCGCTGATGATGGCAAATGCTTGAGCACGATCTAATTCAGTAAGATATTGTAAACCACAAACCGTATTATCAATCCATAATTTACCGTCTGGATTGAGCATAATTTCATTTACATTGTCATCTTGTAAACAGCGGATGATGTCATTGCCTAAATCACGATACAGCTTGTTGTATAAACGTCTCTGAGATTCATTTAACTGGTAGTTCACGTCTCGTGTCCCCTGCCACTTATAATATTAATG
>JBAUEV010000235.1:0-3246 GCA_049678805.1 Gammaproteobacteria bacterium | reverse complement strand
TTACCGCACAGTAAACGCATTACTCATTGATGATATTCAATTTTTTGCTGGCAAAGATCGCTCTCAGGAAGAATTTTTTCATACCTTTAATGCCTTATTTGATAGCCAGCAGCAAATTATTCTCACTTGCGATCGTTATCCCAAAGAGGTAGAGGGTGTTGAGGAGCGCTTAAAATCACGCTTTGGCTGGGGGCTTATTGTTGCTATCGAACCGCCTGAGCTAGAAACCCGAGTAGCGATTCTCAAAAGCAAAGCAGAACAATCGCGAATTGATTTACCGGATGATGTGGCGTTCTTTATTGGGAAACGCATCCAATCCAATGTCCGTGAATTGGAAGGCGCACTCAAACGGGTAATCGCCTATAGCCATTTCAAATCGCATGCTATTACTCAAGAGCTTGCCCGAGAGGCCTTGAAAGATTTATTGGCATTACAAGCCAAACTGGTTACTATTGAAAATATTCAGAAAATTGTTGCTGAATATTACAAAATTAAAGTGACGGATTTTATTTCTAAACGACGTAATCGTTCCATTGCAAGGCCGCGACAAGTGGCGATGTTGCTCGCTAAAGAACTTACCAATCATAGTTTGCCAGAAATTGGAGATGCATTTGGTGGCAGAGATCACACCACGGTATTGCATGCTTATCATAAGATCAAGGAGTTGATTGCAAGCGATCCAGGGATTGCGGAAGATTATCGTAATTTACTGCGAATATTATCGGCTTAATTAGAAGGAGAAAACGGGATGGCAATTACTATTCAACGTGAAACCTTGCTCACACCACTTCAGGCTGTTATCGGCGTTGTCGAACGACGGCAAACCATGCCCATCTTATCCAACGTGTTATTAACGATAGTAAATCAGCGACTTTCGATTGTGGCGACCGATTTGGAAGTTGAATTGCAAGCCCATGCCCAGCTTGATACGCCGGTGCTTAATCATATTCAAATCACGGCACCTGGCCGCAAATTGTTAGATATTTGTCGTTGCTTACCTGAACACACCACCTTACAACTAGAGATTGACGCTCAAGCAAATAAGTTGCTGTTATTGGCCGGGCGTAGCCGCTTCAGTCTTGCCACGTTGCCAGTAGGTGATTTTCCGCTGATCGCCGAGGACCCAGACGCAAGGGTATTCACAATGACCCAGCAAGCTTTGCGTACGTTATTACAACGCACCCATTTTGCAATGGGACAGCAAGATGTGCGCTACTATCTAAACGGCATGTTGTTGGAAGTAAATGAAGGAGTGTTGCGCACTGTGGCTACCGACGGCCACCGCTTAGCACTCAACACCATTACCGCTCCGGTCATTGATAACTCTATGATTCAAGTGATTTTGCCGCGTAAAGGGGTGCTGGAATTAATGCGGTTATTGGAGAAAGAAGAAACGGAGATTACCGTTAACATTGGCTCGCATCACGTGCGCATTAGCGCGCCAAGTTTTACGTTTACTTCAAAACTAATTGATGCGCGTTATCCGGATTATGAAAAAGTAGTTCCCAAAGGTGGAGATAAAATCATCTCGATTTCAGCGGACGTGCTCAAGCAAGCATTACAACGAGCAGCGATTTTATCTAATGAGAAGTTTCGCGGTGTGCGTTTACAGTTACGTAATGGTGTGATGAAACTGTTTGCTAGCAATGCTGAGCATGAAGAAGCAGAAGAAGAAATCCATCTTGAATACCAGGGGCAAGATTTGGATATTGGATTTAATATTGGCTATTTGCAGGACGTTCTAAACACCGTTAATGACGAAATCAAATTGATTTTCACGGGTCCTGATAGCAGCATCTTGGTGCAAGAAGATCAGCCGGATGTAGGTAGTTGGTTTGTAGTTATGCCGATGCGGTTATAAGTAGGGTTGATGGCCTTGGCTTACTCCCGTAAAGCCGTTCGCCCTGAGGAGCGACACAACGTGCTGCGTCTCGAAGGGCCTGATAACTAGTCACACTTAATGGCAGGAGGTGGGCACTAATAAGCCAAGGATCTAATAGAATAGAAAGAGAGCAAATTTTGACGATGGAGCAGCATTTAATTGAGCATCCTGCAATCCTTGCAAATACGCAACTTTCGCAACCTAATAGAAACCCAGGCAGACTTTAATCATCGCTTCAATGTTTTTTACGGAGATAATGGCAGTGGCAAAACCAGCTTGTTAGAAGCCATTTATTATTTAGGTTTAGCCCGTTCTTTCCGCACCCGACTTCATCCACGCTTGATTAACCATCAAGCCAATGCGTTTTCAATTTTTGGGCAAGTTATTTATCGCGACACACACTTCCCAATTGGTATTCAGCGACAGCAAGATAGCGCCTGCCAAATTCATATCGCAGGTGAACCCACAACAACCGCGGTAGAGCTTATCAAACTATTACCCTTGCAACTGCTGGATGCCAATTCCCATGAATTGTTGGGCGGCGAGACTAAAACGCGACGCCAGTTTCTCGATTGGGGAGTGTTCCACGTGGAACCTATTTTCTGGCCAACATGGCAAAGAGCTGAGCGTGCTCTGAAACAACGGAATGCTGCACTTAAGTTGCAGGCCGATAAAGCGCAAGTACAGGCCTGGGATGTTGAGTTTGTCCAGGCTTCACAAGAACTGCACAGATTACGTGGCGATTATGTAAAGTTATTTGTGCCTATTGCGGCAAAAATCCTAGAAGATTTATTGGCTGATTGTCAGGTTACTTTGCATTATCATCCTGGTTGGTCGGAAGACGAAGACTTGGCGCTCTTATTACAGCGTTCTCTAAACCATGATTACTATTTGGGTTACACCCGCTTTGGCGCACATCGTGCTGATTTACAACCACGCATTGGAAATATTCCGGCTAAAGATATTTTATCCCAAGGCCAGCAGAAGCTAATGGCCTATGCCATGCGCATTGCACAGGGGGTATTATTGCAACAAATGAATAAACCCTGTGTTTATTTGATTGATGACCTACCCTCGGAATTGGATGCTAAAAAGCGCCAAAAGGTAGTACAGTTGTTAGTTCTATTAGAGGCGCAGATATTTGTGACGGGTGTGGTGCGGCATGATTTTGCCGATTTGTTACCCCCTAAAGCAACTGATTGGTTCCACGTGGAACATGGGCAATTGGCAAAGGTAGGCAGGGCCTACGCATGAAATTTTAACTGGAAGCTAAAAGTGCCAACTACCTGCCTCTTGCCGAGAGGGCTGTTATCGACACGCGGTGAATACATCCTTGTACGCTCGACGATTTCATCCCTGAAATC
>JBAUEV010000234.1:0-3483 GCA_049678805.1 Gammaproteobacteria bacterium | reverse complement strand
TCCCTGTACAGTCACAGCTCGTGTCCCTCAACGTATTAAAACGACTGTAGCCTTGATGCAGTGTTAACGAAATCAAGGAAATTTGTTTTATTTTGACATCAAAAAAGCCCAGATTCCATTTACGCTTCATCCGGGTTACATGACTGCATCAGGGCACTCGCTGTTAAGAAAATGTGGCTAAAGCGTTACGTAGCTGGCTGTAAAGCTGAGGCAACCAAGCAACTCGTTCAACATTTCTTGCGGGCCGCTCATGGCGTAGATCATTCGGTGAAATAATAACTTGAGTGTTAGACAGACCTGTTTCATAAGCCAATACAAATAGCTCTTCAATGGTACGATTACCCATTGCTAAACAACCGATGGATAAATCACTGCCGTGGATAAAAATTTCACCACCTAAGTTACTACGTCGATCATGGCGGGCTTCTTGAAGATCAAAAGCATTAGGGTAATTCAGTCCCAATGATAGATGATAATGGCTATGAGGATTCAAAACTGCAATATGATAAATTCCTTCGGGCACTTGGTCGTCGCCAGCATGTAGTTTAGGACCCGGTGAGCCAGCAGCAGCTAGTATGGGGTAGCTGCGAATAAACGTCCACCTTGTGCCTCGATTGCGCGCCCATAATTCCATACGTTTTTCTTCTTTAAAAGCGAGCAAGGCCATTCTGGCAGGAGGATATGCGACTTGGGCGCGAGCGAAATAAGGTTTAAGGCGGCCATCAACATGAGGTTTGTATTCTTTTACCGTAGCATTCAGGTTTGAGGAGGAGTAGTTACCCGTTGCATAACGCCCGCCCCCGCAAGCTGATAATAACAAAATACCCGTAAAAATAAGACAATAATTAATTAAACGTTTCATTCTACTTTCCTCTTATTAACAGAATATACTGCGATTGTAGTATAAATAACTGAAAATATTAAGTGTAAGTTGCTAATTAATCAGTAGAAACGTTCCCTCCTCCTTCAAGGAGGAGGGCCAGGAGCACCCCCACCTTGTTCGGACTACATTACTGTTTGTTACCTTGTGGTGTTGTGGTTGTAGCGGTGATTTTCAATATTCGCGTGCCTAAAAAATTACCAGTCTGACCAAACAAATAAGCAACTTCTGCTGTGCCCACCTTAGCACAAGCCATGCAGCCATCTACCATAGGGAAGCTAAAAATAAACCCCTGGTTATTGTTGGCATCAGAAGACACTTTAGGCCAATCGAGACGTCCTGGACCGCCAACGATAAAAGCTTTGGGAAACTGTTTAAGAAAAGTTTGATAATAGGGATCTTTTATTACTTTAGGATTGGCTACTGGAATTACCATGCCCTGTTTATTAATTAAGAAAAAACCATCCGCGGCGTCTGCCCACTGCATGCGAGCATGTACTACCGCAACTTTGCCATAATTTTTAAATTTATTAATGGCGCTGGGTACGGGCGCGTATTGGGCAAAAGCGATGGCTTGAGCGTTTGCACCTTTAGCCCGCATTTTGTTGGCTATACATTGATTGGTAGCTACAAGGCATGGGTCATTTTGAGCGGTAGAAGTTTCAGTGCAAGGATGGTCTTTATGGCATTGGCCGACCATGGTAAAGAAATCAGCGTCAGTCCATACTGCTCCAGAGTTAACGCCGCCGACAAAAGGAGCTAATTTAGTCTGTGCACCTGCTTGACCAATCCAAAGTAAGCTAAGTGCTAAAATTCCCAGCGTTTTGTAGAAATAATAGAATGATTTAAACATTATTAATTTCCTCTTAGTGAAACGAATTGTGCTCTGTATCAGCAAGTAAAAAAATTTAACGATGATCTAATTTTTTCGCTAACCAATCCCCCCCATGTTGTAAAAGTTGCACCAATATTATCAAAATCACAATAGTAATTAACATAATGCCTGGGTTAAAGCGTTGATAACCATAGTTAATCGCTACGCTACCGAGTCCGCCACCCCCTACGGCGCCTGCCATGGCTGAATAGCCAACTAAATTGATAAGCGTGACCGTAATACAGTTGATAATACCAGGTAACGCTTCAGGTAATAAAATTTTGCGGATAATTTGCCAAGGTGAAGCACCCATCGAATGACCTGCCTCGATCAAACCGCTGTACAATTCTGTTAAAGCATTTTCCACTAAGCGACCAACGAAAGGGATGGCACAAATGCTAAGAGGTACTAATGCAGCGTTGGTGCCAATGGAAGTGCCCATTAACAAGCGAGTGAGTGGAATTAAAGCAACGAGTAAAATAACAAAAGGGATGGAGCGAATGCAATTAACTATCATGCCCAGACCGCGGTTCCATAATTCATTTGCTAAAATACCGTGTTTACGAGTGGTAAATAGCAATACGCCGAGTGGTAATCCGCCTAGGATGGCAACAGCACCAGAAACTAATACCATATAAAGTGTCTGGCCAGTGGCAAGTAATAATAAATTAAGTGTTGCGTTTGACATAACCAATAACCTCTACCAAAACACCTTTTTTAGTTAAATAAGCAATACCATCGTGAATTTGTTGAATATCGCCACTCGCTTCTACTAGCATAATACCCACCATTGCGTCGCGAATATGCTCGATATTGGCTTGCCAAATATTCAAAGTAATAGCAAATTGTTGAATCAACTGTGCAATAAGTGGCTCAGAAGCAACTTGACCGATGAACGAAATCTGCAGTAAGGGATTACTGTCAGACGTCCGTTCAGCTAAGATGCGTTTTTGTAATTTTTCTGGTAAATGATCCTGCAAAGCGGTACGCACGAAACTTTTAGCCAACATAGTTTGTGGACGTGCAAAAAAAGCGATCACATCCGCTTGTTCAATAATTTCACCGTCCTGCAAAATCGCCAAGTCATGGCAAATGGTTTTAATAACGTCCATTACATGGGTGATTAATAAAATTGTCAGTCCCAGTTTTTGATTAATATCTTTTAATAATTGCAAAATGGTTTGGGTAGTATAGGGGTCTAGTGCGGAAGTCGCCTCATCACAAAGTAATACTTTAGGCTGATTGGCTAAGGCGCGAGCGATTGCTACCCGCTGTTTTTGGCCGCCACTCAGTTGGCTGGGGTAATAATCTTTTTTATCTGTTAGTCCAGTGAGTTCAAGTAAGGGTGTAATGGTCCTGGCAATTTCGGTTTTAGATTGCCCGACCAATTCCAGGGGTAGCGCAATATTATCGTAGGCAGTGCGCGAAGCAAGTAGATTAAAATGTTGGAAAATCATGCCAATCTTGCCGCGTGCTTTACGCAATTCGGGTTCTGGTAAACGGGTAAGTTCCTGACCAGCAACCGTTACGGTACCACTGGTGGGGCGTTCCAATAAATTAACACAACGAATCAGGGTACTTTTGCCAGCGCCGCTAGGACCGATCACCCCAAAAATCTCACCCGGTTGTACCTGTAAATTTATATTTTTCAGTGCCACCACTTTGCCAGCATCCGAAGTATAAATTTTGTTAATGTGGGAGAGTTGAATCATTTCTTATCCTATTAGGC
>JBAUEV010000233.1:0-10515 GCA_049678805.1 Gammaproteobacteria bacterium | reverse complement strand
TACCTAATCCGAGACGGAGACTGAATACAAAGGACAGTACCTCTTTTACTAGCAATCCTGTGGAAAACTCTGCTATATCAGCGACTAAATTACTCAGTTGTTTTTTTGATACCATTGATTGCTTAATTTCAAAAGATAATGAATCTAACCCACATTCATTTTCTACTGAAAAAATACGCAACAAAATTCAAGAAAAATGTGAAACCTATTTACATTGTACCTTTATCTTGAACAATATAGCAGAAATCGCAGAATCACGAGGATTCTTTAAAAAACAGGACTCTGTAGATATTCATGATACCCGACTGCAAAATTTTCTGGAAAAGAATTTAAAAACTAATATTAAAGCCCATAGAGAAACATTTATTTTAAACGAAACTGTATTAAATGAAGAGATATGCGATAAATATATTAATAGCTTCGTTGCTTATTATTACGAAATAAAAAAAGATCTTCCAAAAAAAAATCCTTTAGATTGGATAAAATTAGTATCTAAATGCGAGAATCTGCCTAATTTTGTCTTATATGAAGCTTCTTCGAGTTTACTTAAAGAAATGAATATTTTAGAAGATTTCGCATTATTAGAATATCGCTTAACAGGTACTTTCGAGGAAAATCAAACTGCAAAGACTTCAGCCCTTTTTAATTTTCTACAAAGGAAGGTAGCAAGCGAATATGGATTTAAAATCGAACCTTCATGGCATCCCGAACAATCTTTTAATGAGTTCACAACTTGTATACGTACATATGGTTATTTAGTAGTTGGCGGACTTTTTGGTGAAGGTTACTATAGTGAGCCTCCTATAGACAAAACAATTGGAGAATTGCAAATATTTACCTGGAAAAAAGGGACATTCCGGGAGGAAAATTCGTTCCTTGCGCATGAGATTATTATCATCGGCGCCAGTAGAGCAGGTTATGCAGGAACTACTCAAGATTTAATTTATTTTACTGATCCTACAGATATAAATTCTAAAATTTTTAGTATGAGTTATGGCGCTTTCGGTGAACGTTTAGGCACTACCAATTCCTGCCTTGCATCTGGACTTAAAAAAATTGGCAAAGATATCACGAAATTCAACTATCTCTTTTACCATCCGCAGCTTGCCCCCAAGACTCAAGCTGGATTTTGGGTTGAGCCTGATTGTAAAACAGTAACTAAAGTTGTGCTTGCAGCAGGTGCAGTTGCTACAGGTATTGGATTGGCTTTATCAAAAACAATGTAGTTGCACGCTAATTGTTTCCACTCGTTTGGTTATTGGTCTTTGCATTTTATTTTTCCGCTTGATTGATTGCGGCAAGGAGGCAGCTTCATCAAGGCTACTTGCTTTTTTGCAGGCACTTTTTTATGTCGTCTTGCAGAAATCTTTTTTTTCTTCTTCTGATTCTTTATTTTTTTCCTTCGCCTGTGCCGGGGTGGTAGACGTGGAGCTAAAAAGGGCAACTGGATTCTGGGCTAGTGATGACGTGGGAAAAGTAACAGCTATTTTCTCTTTCAAAGCTTTGACTTGTGCTTGGCATTTGGTAAGCAACAGCGACAGCTTAAACCCCTTACGTTGTTCTAAAATGGCTTTTTCGGCGCGTTGTGCTAATTCCAGCGCTTTGGGCAGATCTCCTGTCTTTTCTTCAGTAAGACTTAAGCTATATAGCGTGTTTGGTAACGTCGTGTTGGGTACTAACTTGCTCAGTCCCTTCGGACGCTTGAGGGGGGCAGTAGGGCGCGTTTTCCCACCCTCAATCTTCAGTGCCCGATCTAAATACACTTTAGCATCCTCAGTTTTGCCTAAAACATCCAGTGTACTACCTAAATTTGATAATGTAGCCGCCAGTTTCGGGTGTTTAGGGTTATGGTAGTACTGTTCTTGAATCTCTAGTGCACGCTCTAAATTCTTTTTTGCGTCTTCGTGCTTCCCTAAGGCACTCTGTACATTGCCCAAATTTGACAAAGTGGGCACCAGCTTCAGATGTTTAGGACCATAGCGCCGCTCTTTAGCTGCTAGCGCCTGGATTACAATCGCTTCTGCCCGATCTCGATGATTTTTGGCACCTTCGAGATTACCCAAGGCACTCTGCGCATTGCCCAAATTTGACAAAGTCGCTATTAGCTTTGGATGCATTTGGCCAAAGAGCTTTTCTTCAATCTTCAGTGCTTCCTCGTAACATCCTAGAGCGCCGTAGAATTCGCCCAATTCATACAAAGTACCAGCATATCTTGTCAAGACAAACGATAGTTGTTTTTCGGGGTCATCCTTCCATAAAATTTTCAACAACCGCTCGTAATACGTTTTGGCGCCGAGAAGATCGCCTGCAGTATCCAACACCAAGCATAAATTCGACAAGGTAGATATTATCTCAGATTCTTCGGTGCCAACTTGTTGCTCTTGAATCGATAGCACCCGCACAAAATGCGCTTGAGCACTCTGGTTCTCACCTAAGTTATATCGCACATAGCCCAAACTCGACAAAGTGGATACTAGTTCCGGATGATTGGAGCCATACTGCCTTTCCAAAATCGTCAGCGCGAGCTCCAAATGCGCTTGAGCACCCCGGACATCGCTGTCTAACTCTACTAGTAGGTTAGCTAGAAACCCCAAAAATTCAGCATGAGTTAAGGTGGCCGGAATATTTGCTTCCCCTTTATTCATCTCTATCCACGACTCAAGGTGCTTAACCAGCATCTGAACATGCGGCAGCAGTAATAACCCTGGCATCTGATAATCACTGAGTTTCAGTTCATTTTTATCCTCTGCTAAATAACGATCATTAAGCGCTTTTTTTATAGCTTTCAGTTGTGACATTATTAACTCGGGTGATTCGATGTACAGCTTTTGTTGGCGAATCGCAGCCTGTACAAGGGGATGAATTTGGATATGATTTGCCAACTTGCTGGGTTCCACCAGTAAGTAGTCGAGTAATAGTGTCACTGCTTCTTGCACTTGACTCGCTTGACCTAAAAAGACCATATCTTCAAACAGTGCTAACGGAATAGTATTTGGCGCCAAATATGCACACGCAGTCAGCAATTGCGCCGCTTGTGGTGAGTCGGTTTTGAGCTTGTCCATACTGATTGCAAAGGTGGTTAACACGCTCTGCAGATAACGCTCAGCCCTATCTTCTGTGCCAGTCGTTTGCAATAGCTCTAGCCTTTTGGCTTGATAGATTTCAAGGTACTTTTTTATTGAAATATTTGTTTGCTGAATATATGCCGCCGAATGACTTAAGGCCAGAGGAAATTTTTCTACTGCTTCAGCCAATGCTTGTGCATCTTCGCGCAAATCATCTAGCAAGATTTGCCCCAAATATGCCCCAGTTTCTTCAAGGGAGAATGTACCCAGCGTTACAACATTAAAGAATGTATTCACCTTCACAACATTGAAAAATGTATCCACCGTCACAACATTACGCCAGTCTTGACTGCGCGAAGTGATGAGCAGGTGTTGTCCAGCATTTACTTGTTCTGGTAAATAGGATTTAACAGACGCATAATCATCGACATTATCCAAGATGAGTAACCAGCGAATCGAAGATAATTGCCTATAAATGGCTTTTATTATTTGTTTAACCTCCTGTACTTGGATATAAATCCCAATTTCGGCTGCTAGTTGGGTAAATTCCAGTTGAAGTTGATTACCTTCGGCATGTAACCAACGTACCATATCGTAATGTTCAGCTTGGCGATGGGCGAAGGCTAAGGCTAGTTCGGTTTTACCCATCCCACCTAAACCACCGATGGTTTGACGTAGGCAAATGGCATTTTGTCCTAGCTGAAATGAACTAGCTAATTGTTCTAATAATGCTTCTCGCCCCACAAACAGAGGATTGGCAGGTGGTAACCGGGTAAGTTTTTGCCAATGCCACTGTTGTAACAATCCTTGATATTCGATGTCACCCAAGCGAATTTCGTATATCGCTGGGATAATTCCTAGTCGCCGTTGTGTACCAACCAAAATTTCTTCATAGCGGTCGGCCTGGCGACAATCATGAATCGCAAAGGCTTTAAATTCCTCAGAAAAAGCTTCATTATAATCACCACCATAATGCAATGGAAAAATTTTGAAGCGATTAGTTCGCGCTGTCGCCAACGTTAGCTGATATTCATGCCCTAAAGCGGTTAGTGGTTTTTGCTCTGCTAGCGCTTTAAATCGGGGGGTATTGATGGTAAATATCACATCGCTTCTACTAAGAACCGCTAGATTTTCCTGAGCTGCTAGGTTTTCCTGAATTGCTAACTTTTCCTGAGATATAAGATTTCCCTGCAAGGGAACTTCCATCTGCCTGGACTTGTCGCTAATATCCACATATACAAAAATACCAGCATCCAGTAAATCACTACGTAACCGTTTTAGCCAAACTCGCAGCTTGTCATTGGCATCTTTTCCTTCCGGAGTCGAGATATCTTCCTCCGCATAACTGATAAATGCTTTGAGCGGCTGCTGATTGCGGCGTTTTTGCATGAGGGTGTTAATTTTGTTTAACAGCATGAAAAAAGGATCGGAATATTCCTTGGGCATCACAAGCTCCTTGTGGTCGCTATGATTATAAAGCTGTCCTTCACATCGTATTCTTTCCTTGAATGTGTAGGGATGAATATAACTTACAACACACAACTTGCACTAAAATCAAACTCACGGGATTTAATTTAAACTATTTATCGAATATAACAAGATCAATTCGTAACTTCTCAAGCTTTAAAATGACACTTTACATCTGTATTTTTAGAATCCAACAAATATGTTTTTTTGATTTAGAATGCCGACGGGGTGTGGTGCAATGGCTACAAGTATGAGGAAATCTACGGTTTTGGCCTAGTTAGATCTGCTTAATAAAAAGCAGATCTAACTAAACAGGTTTTAATTGATGATACCACCGTTTGAAGAGACGTTAACAACTTTTCCAGCGTCGCTAGGTGGGGTAAGCACATTCTGGCTAATCAGATTATTTTTAACTGCTTCTGAAGAGCCGAAACCAAAATTAACCAAACTACCATCGCCGTCCGCAGTATTAATTATTGGACTTGTTGTGGGAAATTTAGTCGTAATTGTATTGTGAGCTACTATAGCGTTAGTAAAATCAATAACACCACCGGTTACAGAGTTATTAGCAAATCCTGTAGCATCTACATCGGGAGCAGTAATAACGTTATTCTGAAATTTACCAGCTAGCCGAATATGACCATTCGTTTCTACGGAATTCCATATACCATTGCCATTCATGCCATTACTAAGAATAACATTATTCTGAATATCCTTGATCGTTATTGTTCCTTGGTCAACAGCATGATTATAAATACCATCTGAATCAATGAAATTTACACGAACGTTATTATTGTTAATGCCACCGTCTAGCTGAATAGAACCACCACTTGTGAAATTATAAATGCCGTCAGCCTGTTTTCCGTTGGTAATAATGACATTGTGATTGATGTCGCCTAAATAATGGATAATTCCTCCTGTATAGGCATGATTATAAAGACCTAAATTAAGCTTACCCGAAGTATTGAGCCGATTATCTGAGAACTTACTCACAGTTATTAAGCTATTATTCTGTACCAGGAATTCCTCAGCACAAATAATATCCTCTTCCGTAGCAGGAGCATTATTAATATTAATTTTAGTGTGATCTATAGATACACGTGAATCTTGAGATTTATCACTGACAGAGAGTTTAATCGTACCACTGGCTTTAATATAGCTGAGTTCAAGATTTCCTACAGAATTACCCTTGGGATTTTGAATAGCAGGAAAACTTGTGTAAGGCTCTACGGCCAAACTTAAATTTTTGATATGGTTATTTTTACCCAGAACCAATAGACCATGACCTTGAGCAGCTACCAAACGACTGCGTATACCTTCACCTTGTAATGTAAGATTATCTTTTAATTGTAACTCTTCCAGACTCCTTATGACCCCCTTAACCGAAACCACGGAGTAAGGACTATTGGGACTAACAGCTTTTAATAAAGCATCTTTATTAGTTACTACGACGCTTTGCTGGCCGGCTATGGCACTTGAGCAGACAAGCAATAAAGCCGAGGCGCAGAAAAAGGTATTTGAAATGCGATTGGTCACGATTATTCCCCCTTCGTAATAGATGAAAACGATTTTTTGCCTATCCGATGGCAGGATAACCTTGCTGATATAAGTCAATTATTTATTTTGCACCATATTTTCCTATAAAGTCAATCTCTTTGTACATAAAAAAACCGTCTTAGTATTCGTAAAATCGTTGGGTATTGATTTTGCTATCCTCTGTATACCCATTACACCTCTCTACACGACTAAATTGATTAACACATTTTAGAATGCCGTAGGGGTACGGTTTTCAGACGAAACTGCATCCTGCGACCCCGTATCGAGTACGGGGCAGAATACATCCCTGTATTCTCCGGTCTTCAAACTCGCACCCCTACGGCATTCTTCCCCAACGATTTTACTAAGACGGGGGTAGATAAAATTTTAACCATATACAGAGCCATTACACCACAAGATGCGAGATTTTTAGGTCTAATGCGTACATACCATGCTACAATTTAAAATAATCCTATAAATCCTGAGGAAGTTGACTATGACTACCAAAGCTACTTTCGCCGCAGGTTGTTTTTGGGGTGTGGAAGAAACGTTTCGTCATGTACGAGGGGTGCTTAAAACCACTGTAGGTTATGAGGGCGGAATCTTGGCCAATCCATCGTATGAAGATGTATGTAGCGATAAAACTGGCCATGCTGAAGCAATTGAAATTGAATACGACCCCAAGCAAGTAACCTATGAACAATTACTTGATGTATTTTGGCATAGTCATAACCCTACCCAACTAAATAGCCAAGGGCCCGATGTCGGTTCCCAATACCGATCAGTGATTTTTTATCATACACCCGAACAACAAAAGCTTGCAGAAGCTTCTAAAAATCAATTAGCACAATCAGGACGATATAATCGCCCTATCGTTACTCTTATCGTACCCGCTCAAACGTTCTATCGTGCCGAAGAATACCACCAGCGTTACTTAGAAAAGAAAGGCGTTGCGCACTGCCAGATTTTAGATGACAATTCATCATCAAAGCATTGAGCCTATTTCACATGTTACAGCCAAATACTCACATTCTTTCCGCTGCACAATTTAATCGTACCAATCTTGAGTCATTCTTTGAATTGGCTAACCAAATGGTGCCTTACGCCAAAGCAGAACGTCTTACTACCGTTTTGGAAGGCGCTTTACTCGCCAATTTATTTTTTGAGCCAAGCACTCGCACGCGGTTAAGTTTCAGTGCGGCCTTCTCCCGCTTGGGGGGAAAGGTAATAGAAACTACTGATAAGCAAAATAGCTCAATAACCAAAGGCGAATCATTGCGTGATACCGCGCGAGTTGTTAGCGGTTATGTCGATGTGATTGTATTACGTCATCCACAAGCAGGTGCCGCTTTGGAGTTTGCTAATGCCAGTCACGTGCCTGTTATTAATGGCGGTGATGGCACCAATGAGCATCCTACACAAGCGTTGTTAGATATTTATACGTTGCAGAAAGAATTACATGCGAAAAATAAATCATTAGACGGTTTGCGTTTAGCATTGATTGGTGATCTTAAGCATGGTCGTACGGTACATTCATTGGTTAAATTATTGAACTTATTTCTTGGAATTCACTTTATCTTGATTTCCCCCCCTAGTTTAGCGTTACCTAATGAATTACTTGTCAGTATCAAGGAAGCTGGACACACCCTCACCATTGCCGAGCAATTATTACCCGCTGTCAGTGATGTAGACGCCATTTACATGACCCGTTTACAAGAAGAGCGCTTTTCCTCAACTCAAGAAGCTCATCAATACCGTGGCCGTTTACAATTAAATCGCGCTTTTTATCAAAAATATTGCCAACCTGATACGATTATTATGCATCCCTTACCCCGTGATGCCCGCCCTGAAGCTAAAGAATTAAGCGAAGATTTGGATGAGCATGCTAATCTTGCCATTTTTCGTCAAACTGATAATGGGTTATTAATCCGTATGGCGTTATTCTGCGCGTTATTTGGTGTGGCAGAACAAGTTGAACGTTTTGCACGCGAAATTTCTTGGCGAAAAATGTAAAAGGATTTTTTAAATTTCTACCATTAATGCTACGATATACTCAAAGCGTTTCATTTTATGGGAGGCGCAACGCACTTGAGCAACCGGAGTGTATAAATAATACATGAGGATTGCGAAAGTGCGTTGCAACAATGCCTAAAATTGAAACGCGAAGAGTATGGCCGATACGCCCCGGTGGCACAGTTGGATAGCGCAGCCCCCTCCTAAGGGGCAGGTCGGAGGTTCAAATCCTCTCCGGGGCGCCAATAAAATCATTCCATTGTCGTTTTATTGAAGTGCACGACATGATATATTCTTTCTCTTTGGAGCGATGATATTGTAATTAGCTTTGCAGAACAGAGGGGGCATGTAAGAAAATTATACCTATAAAACGCTAAGGAGGAATTATGCAGCTACCCCAAGAAGTCACAAAGGAAGTTATAGTATTCCAAAAAACAAGAAAAAAACCAAAAAAAACATCACGCAATTCACCTCCTTCTCCAACTCATCAAAGCGCGCAATCAGCGACTCACACACCTTCTGATGCCCAATTACAAATTGATAGCATTTTAATTTTAGAGGGAGCAGAGTTTTCATTAGATAAAGACAAACCAATCCCAGTTTCTCATATGCAGCGTCTTTTACGTGGGTTTTTCGTAACCTCCGTAGGTGTTGATATCCTGTATTCTGTATTTCTGCGGAAAATACTCCGAGAAGCAATTGAAGAAGCATTTAAGACCTTTGGGAAAGAAATCTCGCCCGATATCCAGAAATATATTAATTTTATTCTTATTCCCATTGTGCTGGTTAGTGTGATATACGATATGTCCCCTGTTGACCCGGTACGCGCAGCCGATGATATTTACAGAAACAACTTTAGAAAGAAAAAAAATCAAGAAATTGCCAAAAAACTGATATTTAACTTTATATTTAACTTGACGTTACAACTGATTTCTATACTTACTTCTTCCCCAGCAGGGGCAGCTTCCGACGCTATTCCAGTTATTGATTTCGCAAATCAGAACATAGACAATAAAATACTTCTGAATGCTGTTCGCTACGGAAGCCTAGGAATTCTAGTGACGGCTACCACTTTGTATTATTACATACTTACTAATGATCAAATAAAAAAGCATGCTGACGCATTCGTTGAAATAATGAAAGATTTATCTGGATTTGGTCGTAATCTTTATAAGCATCCATCAGCTCACCTCGAAATTTTATTCCAAACGATTACTAATGCTTGTTATCGAGGTTTATCTTATTCATTTTACGTGCAAGATATCGCAGATGAAATATTTCCTTATCTTTCACCCAAAGTCGTTTCCAAAGCATCGTTGGTCACTGCAATAAACACAGCTATTATAACACTTTTTACACGCACCCTAAGAACCCATAAGCAATTTCTGAATCCTGAATTTGAACTCCTTACTAAGGAAGAAAAAACCAGGGCTACTGCATGGTGCAAAAAATTTGTACTTGATATTTTTCTAAGTATTATTAGTGCTGGTGCTGCTGGTGTACTTTTTAAAGAACTATTATCACCCCGTTTACATTTTCCATTAAACTACATCGTTCCTTTGGCCGGAACAGCACTTACTCTCGTGCATAGCCTCGCCACCCGCTACACTGCCCGTCGTAATCAAAATGCGTTGGAAGCCAAGAGCCAGAATAATCAATCCAATTTACAAAAGAATTTGGAACAATCAGGAGAAGATAAATCAGTGTCAACTGAGATAGCACCGCTATTACCAAAGACCGAACCACCCGATCAGATTGAGAGAATGCTCAATCATTACAACCAAATCTATGCTCGACAAAAGTCAGCAACAAAAAATAATATTAGCGGCATGGTTGTTTTTATAACCCAGTTAGCACGTTTCGTTTCCTTTTATTTATTTACTAATTCCATAAATACAATTTTTGGGCTTCAACTGAGTCTCATCGTAATTATGGCAATAGCAGTTCTATTTGGAACAAGAGTAGCGCTAAATAATAGTGCTTTTATGCAGGTACCCATCATTGAAACATGGGAACACTATGGAGCACGTTATGAATTGTTAGAAGATCGTCGTAAAATGTCGCTCTCTAGTTTTGAAGGTAGATTTTTTGGTTCATTTAAAAACCTCGTTTTAGCACCTCTAACAGGACCTACAGATTTTTCTGAGAATGAGCTAGAAGCGTGTGCTAAAAAGGGAACGGCCACTATACCCAAACCGGAGGCAGAAGATTCCTCAGTAACAAGAAGTTCAAGTTTAGTCTAATTAAAGCAAATCTCCCCTCCAGGGCAAACGCATTTACTCCTTCTCCCTGCCTACGTGATTCCCCGCACTGCCCTGCCTACGTGATTCCACCTCACTACCTACGTGCCGCGGCTTGTCCGCGGCATCCAGAAAACCGAGGAAAAAAGCTTAGGTTTTTAAAATGTGGATTGCTTTGCCACGCTTTGCTCGCA
>JBAUEV010000232.1:0-7879 GCA_049678805.1 Gammaproteobacteria bacterium | reverse complement strand
CCTAAACCCTATTTTTTTATGAAATGTTCGGGCTAATTGTCCTGAGCCAAGATGGCGTCACCAACATAGCCGCGAGCAATTTCGCGTAATGCAATCACTGTTACCTTATCGTTCTTCGCAGATACTTGCGGTTCAGTGCCACCTTTCTCAAGCTGACGCGCCCGTTTAGAGGCAACTAAGACTAAATCAAAGCGATTTGGAACCTGTTCTAAACAATCTTCAACCGTAATACGTGCCATTTCTCACTAACCTCTACCTATTCATTTATATTACAACACAAAATTCTCTATCTATACTCTTCGCGTTTCAATTTTAGGCATTGTTGCAACGCACTTTCGCAATCCTCATGTATTATTTATACACTCCGGCTGCTCAAGTGCGTTGCGCCTCCCCTAAAAATGAAACACTTTGAGTATAATTTCTTGTATTTTACTGATTTTACAGCCATTTTGCTAGTATTGACGCTTGTAGCAAAGCTTGTCGTGGTTGTTTCAGGCGCTGCGCCTGAATAATGGCTCGCAAATCTTGCAGTGCGTCGCTAAAGACATCATTGACGACTAGATAATCAAATTCAGCACAATGGGCGATTTCGCTGCTTGCCGCTGCCAGTCGTTGGGCAATGGTTTTTTGGTGATCTTGACGACGTTGCTTTAGCCGCATTTCCAATGCGGCTGGCGAAGGCGGCAAAATAAAAATGCTGGCTGCATCAGGAAACACTTTGCGGATTTGTTGTGCCCCCTGCCAATCAATCTCCAAAATAACATCCATACCCTTTTTAAGCTGGCTTTCCACCCATGCCCGCGAGGTACCGTAATGGTTGCCATGTACCAAAGCATGCTCTAAAAACACATCATCTGTCACCAGCTTGGCAAATTCTGTTGGTGAAATAAAGTGATAATTAATGCCATCTTGCTCACCGGGGCGTATTGGCCGCGTGGTGTGTGAGACCGAGACCGTAATATTAGCCATTGACTCGACCAAGGCTTTTACCAAAGTGGTTTTACCCGTCCCGGAAGGAGCGGCAATAACAAACAGTGTGCTGGAATAGCTCATCAATCTCTGGCTCGTGGGTTTTAAAGAAGCATTTTACCTGAAGAAATCAGATAACAATATTTTTTTAGGAGTATTTTAGTTCCCCCCCCCCCAAAAAAAGTGAATTATTCCCTATTAAAAGATTTTAGAATGCCGTCGGGATGCCGTTTTCAGACGAAACTGCATCCTGCGACCCCGTATCGAGTACGGGGCAGAATACGTCCCTGTATTCTACGGTCTTCAAACGTCACCCCGACGGCATTCTTACCCAACGATTTTACTAAGACGGGATAGAAAAATTTTTGTCGCTTCTCCTTTAAGGAAAAGGGAATTATTCGCGTCTCATGGAAGGGGAAGGGAATAATTCGAATGACGAAATCAAGGACGAATAAGCTCTGCTAATTTTTCGCCTGGCCGTTCAGCACGTATCAGTGATTCTCCGATAAGAAACACTTCCACACCCTGTTGACGCATCAGTTTAATATCCGCCGCGGTATTGATGCCGCTTTCTGTAACCACAATTCTATCGGCAGGAATATGGGGTAATAAATCGAGCGTGGTGTTAAGGTGAGTCTCAAAGGTTCGTAAATTACGGTTATTAATTCCTAATAAAGGTACTGATAATTTTAATGCCCGCTGCAATTCATCCGCCTCGTGAATTTCAACTAACACATCTAACTTCAATGTTTGTGCCAACTGAGAAAATTCTTGGAGTTGTTGATCGTTTAGTGCTGCCACAATTAATAAAATGCCATCCGCACCTATTAAGCGCGATTCGTAAATTTGGTAAACATCAATAATAAAGTCTTTACGTAAAATAGGTAAATCGCAAATCGCACGAATTTGTTCAATATAGCTTGCGGCACCTTGGAAAAATTTTTCATCGGTTAAAACTGAAAAGCAAGTTGCACCGGCTTGTGCATAATCTTTCGCAATTTGTATCGGATCAAAATTCTGGCGCAAAATACCTTTGCTTGGCGAAGCTTTTTTAATTTCTGCGATTACGGCTGGGTGATGAGCTGCCAGTTTTTGGCGAATAGCGTGCAGAAAACCACGCGGTAATGGTGCATCAATGACGCGATTTTTTACAACTTCCAATGGCAGTTGTTGTTTACGTTGTATTACTTCTTGGCGTTTATAGTCGAGAATATCAGTTAGCAAATCGGTCATATCATCACTCGTCCATTTTTTGTTAAAATCGCTGAGTAAAAACGACTAAATCATGCAATTTCTGAGCTGCGCTACCACTGGCAATAACGGTTAACGCCCGTTGTACAGCGCTCGCTAAATCTTCAGTTAGGCCAGCGACATAAATGGCCGCGGCGGCATTGAGAGCGACTATATCACGTGCTGCACCTGGTATATTATTCAGCGCATCTTTTAATAATTGCAAACTTTGCGCAACATTTTGCACTTGGATTTGAGATAAAACCGCGCGTTGTAAACCAAATAATTCGGGCGTAATGCGATAACGTTTTATGTGCTGTTGTTTTAGCTCAGCAACTTCAGTTGCAGCACTAATGCTAATTTCATCTAAACCATCTTCGGCATGCACCACCAGAGCATGTTCAATACCTAATTGTTGTAATACACTGGCACAAGGTTCTAACCAAACCGCATCGAATACGCCCATCACTTGATACTTAGCACCTGCAGGGTTAGTAAGCGGTCCTAGCAGATTAAATAAGGTGCGAATCCCCAATTCACGCCGCGTGCTACTGACATATTGCATGACGCTATGGTGTTTCGGTGCAAATAAAAATCCAACGCCAATTTGCTTGACGCATTCAGCAATTTGTTCTGGCGTTAAATGCAGATTAACACCAGCACTTTCTAATACATCCGCACTACCTGAGTGGCTGGAAACTGCGCGGCCACCATGTTTGGCTACTTTGCCACCTGCTGCAGCCACTACAAAAGCACTGGCGGTAGAAATGTTGAAGGTGTGTGTTTGATCGCCACCCGTACCAACGATGTCTACCAGATGGCTAGTGGGTAGCTTCACCGGAATGGCTAATTGCCGCATGACTTTTGCGGCGGCAGTGAGCTCAACAACGGTTTCACCTTTCATGCGGAACGCAATTAACAGGCCGGCGATTTGTGCTGGTGTGGCTTGGCCAGACATGATATAGGTCATAATCGCCGTCATTTCAGCTTCTGTAAGG
Source organism: Gammaproteobacteria bacterium (assembly GCA_049678805.1). GTDB lineage: Bacteria > Pseudomonadota > Gammaproteobacteria > JBAUEV01. The sequence goes on along the minus strand of JBAUEV010000232.1, from coordinate 4,682 downwards.
TTTTGCCGTTGTACTAATTTTTGCAGAATTACTGAGAGGTTCATTAGAAAATATCTATTAATTATTAACCAAGCATTTTTTAACTTTCAACAATAACTTTGGCGTCACCTTTGTTTGTCGTTCAATTTTGCTGATGTAAGCTTGCGATACGCCCATACGTTTGGCCAATTCTTCTTGAGTAATATGCGCTTTGATTCGTGCCAAAGCTATAGGATTATCTACATAATCCACTAGTTCAAAAGGGACATAATCTTTTTTAGTGTACAGTATAACGGGTATATTCATAATAAAACCTAGTTAGTATTACTTGGTTAAGTTGCCATCCCCCAGAGGGACCCCTGCCGCTGCACTCAGTCATTACCCGACAATTCAGGGGGATTCAATCCTTTGTCTCTTGCTGAGCTCGCGTTTGTCGACCGTTGATTTCAGGGATGAAATCGTCGAGCGTACCAGGACGTATTAACACCGTGTCGGCAAACATGAGCTCAGTAAGAGACAGCAGTTAAATGCACATATAATTTACGTCATATCATATCCGAATAAAACCGCTCTGCCGATAGCCCATGCTGAATAAATGACCGATAGGCTGCCGCCACCATTGCAGAAGGACCACTGGCATATACTTGATAATAAGCTAAATTAGCATGATCTTGTAATACTGCGTCGTGTGCATAACCTACTCGACCAGCCCAAGTAGTAGACGAAGGTTGTGAAACTATCCGTATTTCAGTTAAATTCAAACGTGATTGCCACTGCAATGCCAACACCGGCAAATAAAAATCAGCTGCTGTGCGTACGCTCCAATACAAATGCCAGCGGCGTCTATCGTTTAACGTCGCTGCTTGTTCTAACAAAGCTTTTAACGGCGCAATTCCGGTGCCACCTGCCAATAAAATAAGGGGTAAATGAGGGGTGCGATGATATACCGCATGGCCGAATGGACCGGTTAAGTTAATTTGGCGATCTTGTTGTAATTTGTTTAATAATTCCCGGGTCTCTATATCTTCTGGCCGATGGCGGATGTGCAGTTCAATGACATGATCTGCACGCGGGGCGTTGGCAATGGATAACGGCAGCCAATTGCCGCTGGGATAAGCGACGTGGATGTATTGTCCAGCTTGATAGTTGAGCGGGTGTTTAGTGATAGGGCGCAATAATACTTGGACAACATCCCCTTGCCATTCGGTTAACGAAATGGCTTGGTAAAAATGCGTTTCAGTTAGGATATGAGTAAGCATCACTATTCCATAATAAAAAACGACGCAATATTTCATAACCATTTTCAGTAAGTATGGATTCTGGATGAAATTGCACGCCGAAAATAGGTAATTCACGATGGCGTAATGCCATAATTTCTTGATCTTCATTATAAGCAGCCACTACCAATTCTTGAGGTAAATTGGTATCTGATACGATAAGTGAATGATAACGTCCTGCTGCAAATGGATTAGGCAAATTGCGAAATAATGCTTGTCCATCATGCCAGATTTGACTACATCTGCCATGCACCAACTTTTTTGCACGTACAATATTACCACCATAGGCTTGACCTATCGCTTGATGCCCAAGGCAAACTCCCAACAAAGGTATTTTACCAGCAAAATGCTCAACTACAGCCAGAGAAATACCTGCTTGTTGTGGTGTTCCAGGGCCAGGAGAAAGCACGATATGCGTGCGCGGTAATTCTTGAATAGCCGATAAAGTGATGGCATCATTACGCACCACTTGCGTGGTAAAACCCAGCTCATTGATATAACGTGCTAAGTTATAAACAAAAGAATCATAATTATCGATTAATAAAATCATGTGCTAATTTCTGTCAAGGCGCATTGTAATGCGCGCGCTTTAAGCAAAGTTTCTTGATATTCCGCCACTGGGTTTGACGCGGCAGTTATTCCACCGCCCGCCTGATAAATAACTTGATTATTTTTTATCGCAAAAGTGCGGATAGTAATTGCCGTATCCATATTACCATCGTATCCCCAGTAACCAATGCAACCGCAATAAGGTCCTCGCGCGGTGGGTTCAAGTTCAGCAATAATTTCCATTGCACGCACTTTTGGCACACCCGAAATGGAACCACCTGGCCAAGTCGCTTGCAATAACGATAGGGCATTACAATCTTTCCGCAATTGACCTTCGATAACAGAAACCAAATGATGCACGGTGGCATAGCTTTCTATTGTACATAATTGCGGAACTTGCACACTCGTGGCGCGACAAACACGCGATAAATCATTGCGTAATAAATCCACTATCATAATATTTTCCGCACGCTCTTTTTCATTGGTAACAAGTTGTTGAGCTAATTCATGATCGTGTTGAGCAGATGTCTCACGCGGTGATGTGCCTTTGATAGGACGTGTTTCAACATGGCCATTATTTAATCGTAAAAATCGCTCGGGTGATGCTGATGCTAGTTTTGTTGTTCCAAAATTTAAGTAGGATGCGAACGGCGCTGAATTTAACTGACTCAAGCGGCAATAAAGTTCAAATGGAGTTAATGATTCTGGTAAGACTGTGGTAAATCGTTGAGATAAATTAACTTGAAAAATATCTCCTGCTTCAATAAAACGAAGTGCTTGTTGAACGACATTGCAATAAGTCTGTTCAGAAAAATTAGCCGTAATTGTTTGGATAGAACACACAGCGTTAGAAATTGTGGCTGTTGGAATTTTTTTTAATTTTTGTAACAACCATTGACCACGGATTTGTGCCCGGTTTTGCCGTTGTTTAGGGTTGTTTTCGGGTAAACCACTGGAAAATAACCAGGTGCGTTGTTGCACGTGATCGAATCCTAGCACAAGATCATAACAACCTAATTGCATTTCGGGAAAATCAAATTCATCCGTTTGAGCGGGAATTTTTTCCAAATATCGGCAAAGGTCATAGGCTAAATAGCCTATCATTCCACCTTGAAAAGGCGGCAATTCTGGCCAAGTGCGTAATTTATATTGGGTTAAATGTTGTTCTAAAACTCGAAATGGATGCATTTGCTGTGAAGCATTTTGATAAGTAACCTGATCTTTCTTGCTAACTAAAGTCGCAAATGGTGCTACTGCAATAAAGCTGTAACGGCCAAGAGAGGAGTGAAATTGGGCACTTTCTAGTAAAACAGCATAAGGTTCATGCGCAAAAAGAGTAAACAGTTGTTGCGGCGCAAGATAAGCAATTTCGTAAACCAGTGGGTAATCTGGGTGATAGGAACTGCCGGTGTTAGAAGGTGTCGTCCTCATGCTCTTCATGTTTATCCTTGTCTTTCAACAAGGGCGGACCGCCCTGATGGTTGATTCGGGCTTTTAATTCCTTTCCCGCTTTAAAATGAGGAATATAGCGTTGCAAAGTGGCTACTCTTTCTCCAGTTTTAGGGTTATGTGCTTCGCGTGGTGGGCGATAATGTAAACTGAAACTCCCAAAACCACGAATTTCAATCCGATTACCTTTGCTAAGTTGGTCGCTCATATAATCAAGAAGGTGTTTAACTCCTAGCTCCACATCTTTGGGGGAAAGCAGTTGTTGTTTGCTCGCAATTAACTCGATAAGTTCTGATTTAACCATGTTAAGGTACCTTAACTAAACAGGTTTAACTTGTAAGAGTATTATAACAGAAAGTTATTGCTCTGCTGCTTACTTGTTTATAAAAACCTCGGCCATAAGCGATTCTCTACTAACTGATACGAGTTGCACCCAACGACAGAGGCAATAGACTAGTCTAATTCCCCGGTAGAGGACAGTTCTAGTTCTCATAGCCCCTTGTTGGTAATGGTTGACCATCGAGATAGACTACATTATCACGCAAAATAAGCCTTTTTTCGGCAAACCAGCGAATAACTTCTGGGTAAATGCGATGCTCCAAACGATGGATTTTTTGTTGCAAAGTGTCTGGAGTATCTGTTGCTTCAACCTCTAAGCGCACTTGAGCGATAAGAGGTCCGCTATCTACCGCTTCGGTAACAAAATGCACACTCACACCATGCTCCCGATCGCCTGCTGCTAAAACTTGACGATGGGTATTAAGACCGGGGTATTTTGGTAACAGTGAAGGGTGGATATTGATGAGTCGGCCACGAAAATGCTGGACAAAATTTGTGCTAAGAATGCGCATAAACCCTGCCAACACAATCAGCCGTGGCTGATAACGCTCCAAACATTGTTGTAAAGCCGCATCATAGGCTTCTCGCTCGGGATAATCGTGGTGGTTAATGACATGTGTTGGAATATGCGCCTGCTGTGCCCGTTGTAAACCATAAGCATCAGCACGATTACTGATAACAACAGCAATGCGTACCGGCAAACCATTTTGAATGGCATCAATAATGGCTTGAAGGTTGCTCCCATAACCAGAAATCAATACCGCAATGGGCATTAAGTCTGCATTTCCAGCGTTTATTGAATAATTCCCTCCCCCTTCAAATGGGCGTTGTTGAATAGATGGTTTCGAATTATTCCCTCCCCCTTCAAGGGGGAGGGTTAGGGTGGGGGTAATTAAAATGCGCATTTGCAATTGTTACCTTGAAATTGAAGATGCTTTACTCTGTACATGACAAAAATTTTTCTACCCCGTCTTAGTAAAATCGTTGGGTAAGAATGCCGTCAGGGTGCGAGTTTGAAGACCGTAGAATACAGGGACGTATTCTGCCCCGTACTCGATACGGGGTCGCAGGATGCAGTTTCGTCTGAAA
>JBAUEV010000231.1:0-11301 GCA_049678805.1 Gammaproteobacteria bacterium | reverse complement strand
AATTTCCACTCGCTTGGGAATGGCTGATGCCATTTGTGATTTGGTTTCCACAGGTAGAACTTTAGAAGAGAATAATTTAAAAGAAGCTGTTGTTATAACACATAGTCAAGCCGTTTTAATTAAAACTAAAAATTTGTTGAGCACTGATAAATTAGAGATTATTGAACTATTGAGCCGCAGAATATACGGTGTGCTCAAAGCTCAAGAGAGCAAATACATACTATTTCATGCCCCCAGGCAAGCATTGTCAGCTATTAAAGAAGTTTTGCCTGGCATTGAAACACCCACCATCATGCCATTAGAAGGATCTGTTGATAGGGTGGCTGTTCACTTAGTATCCCGTGAAGGGGTATTTTGGGGAACTTTAGAAAAATTAAAACAGGCGGGCGCTAGTTCAATACTCGTTTTACCTATCGAAAAAATGTTGAGTTAAAAGAGTATATGATGCAAGTTGCTATTTGGAACCAGTTGCAAGAAAATGAAAAAGTATCGATTCTTTCTCGGCCAATTGCATGCAGCCAGGACGATATAAAACAAAAAGTATCACACATTATTGAACGAGTTAAAATGCATGGCGATCAAGAATTACTTAAACTTACTCGAGAAATTGACGGTGCATCGCTTGAGGCAGTTGCAGTAACTCCCCAAGAATTCGCAGATGCAAAAAGAAAGGTAAGTGGTAAAGTAATAGAATCACTTAATTTTGCCAGATCGCAGATTTCAATTTACCATCAAGCACAAATCCCTGAGAATTTAGTAGTTGAAACTTATCCGGGAATTGTATGTGAGCGACATGCCCGTGCTATTCAGCGGGTGGGATTGTATGTACCTGGAGGCACTGCGCCATTAGTATCAACATTACTTATGCTTGCTGTTCCTGCAAAAATAGCAGGTTGTCCAATACGGATATTATGTACCCCACCTAATATAAATGGCGTTGTTAATCCTGCTATTTTGGTTGCGGCCGAGTTATGTGGAATTCAACAGGTTTACAAACTTGGCGGAGCGCAAGCAATTGCGGCAATGGCATATGGAACTGAGTCGGTGCCCAAGGTTGACAAAATATTCGGTCCAGGCAACACCTGGGTTACTGCGGCTAAACAGCTTGTTTCACAAGACTTTCGTGGAGCTAGCATTGATCTGCCAGCAGGCCCTTCAGAGTTAATGGTTATCGCAGACAAAAACGCTGTCTCCGATTATGTAGCTGCTGATTTGCTGTCACAAGCCGAACACGATATAAATTCACAGGTGATGTTACTTACCACTTGCCAACATCTACAGAAGAAAATAGCTATTTCACTAGCAGAGCTATCCTTGAAGCTGCCGCGTAAAGCTATTACTCAGAAATCTTTAGCAAATAGTTGGGCTATAGTAGTAGATACTATCGAGCAAGCAATAGGTATTAGCAACGAATATGCGCCAGAGCATTTGTTATTGCACCTTAGCAATCCTCGTCAATTGATGCCAGCCATTCAAAATGCGGGAGCTGTTTTTTTAGGCGCATGGACGCCAGAAACGCTGGGTGATTATATAACAGGTTCTAATCACGTATTACCCACTTATGGTTATGCGCGCAGCTATAGTGGTTTATCACTTACCGATTTCATGAAATTTATATCTTTTCAAACTGTAACCCAGCAAGGGTTAAGAGCCGTTGGTAAAATGGCAAAACAACTTGCTGATTTAGAAGGTTTAGATGCTCATGCACAAGCAGTAACCTTACGTTTAAAAAAAGAGATAATCGTAAATGAGTGTAATTAGTAATTTAATAAGGACTGATTTATTAAACTTTAGTGCCTATAGCTCTGCACGTGATGAAGCTAAGCAAGGTAAAATTTGGCTTAATGCCAATGAGTCACCTTGGGATAACGATCAACAAATTCGGATTGAAAAACTTAATCGCTATCCTGAAAAACAAAGAGAACAATTAAACACACGACTTGCTGATATATATGGTATTCGTCCTGAGCAGATGTTGCTATTACGTGGTAGCGATGAAGCCATAGATCTCTTAATAAGACTTTTTTGTCGAGCAGAGCATGATTCTATCCTTATCTGTCCGCCTACTTTTGGCATGTATGAAGTATGCGCCAATTTACAAGGCATTAGCATAATGAAAGTGCCACTTATAAAAAGTGAAGGATTTCAGTTGGATATAACCAGTATTCTACAAAAAATAAATCAAAAAACAAAAATTATTTTTCTTTGCTCTCCTAACAATCCAACCGGGAATTTATTATCGGAAAAAGACATCATAAACTTATGTCAGGAACTTCAGGAAAATTGCATCATCGTTGTTGATGAAGCTTATATTGAATTTGCTAATTTTCCTAGTTTAGCCAAACATCTCGCCAGTCACTCCAATTTAGCTATTTTGCGAACATTATCAAAAGTATATGGCCTCGCAGCAGCGCGTTGTGGAGCATTATTGGCTTCAAAAGAGTTAATTGAATGGGTGAAAAAAATTATGCCTCCTTACCCTTTATCTAGTTTAACGATGGAAGCCGTTTATAACGCGACTTCTTCTTTTAATTTAACGAAGCTTGAGCAGCAAATTCAAGCCAATAAGTATGAACGGGCACGCTTATTCAATACCCTTAAGAAGCTAAGAATTATGAAACATATTTGGCCCAGCGAAGCTAATTTTTTGTTGTTGGAGACTGTTAGCGCTCAAGTTGTAATGGATGAATGCAACCGAAAAGGCATTGTTTTACGCGATATGCGTAACAAACCCGATTTAGAAAATTGTATTAGGACTAGTATTGGTCTCGCCAATGAAAATGACAAATTAATTGAAGTTTTAACTCAGATGTGAATGACTATTATGACTCGTAAAATTCTATTTATAGACCGTGATGGCACATTAATCGAAGAACCTGCCGATAACCAAGTTGATAGTATTCCAAAACTCCATTTTATGTCTGGGGTTATTACGGCCTTGTTAGAGTTTAAGAAAGCAGGATATCACTTGGTGATTATTAGTAATCAAGATGGGCTTGGTTCAGCAAGTTTTCCTGAAAAAAGTTTTCGTGAAGCCCATGAGTTTATGTTGAGAGTTTTTCAATCGCAAGGCATTGAATTTGAGTCGATTCGTATTTGTCCGCACAAAGTCAATGATCGTTGTAACTGCCGCAAGCCCGAAATTGGATTAGTGCTTGATTATCTCGCACGCCAGGAAATAGATATTAATCATTCCTATGTCATTGGAGATAGAGCAACTGATCTTCAACTTGCTGAAAAAATGGGTATTCCAGGAATTCAAATAGGCGTTGGTGATAATAAAACGTGGACTGATATTGTTCACAAAATTTTATATAGCGACCGAAAAGCCTTTTGCACGCGACAAACCAATGAAACAGTGATTGTGCTTGGAATTAATTTAGATCAACCCGATCCTATAGTGATTAATACCGGGATTGGTTTTTTTGACCATATGCTAGAACAGTTAGCCAAACATGGAGGTTTCAGTTTATCTTTAGATATGAAGGGAGATTTGCATATTGATGAGCACCATACCATTGAAGATATTGGCATTGCCATAGGTCAAGCTTTGCATCAAGCGTTAGGCGATAAACGAGGCGTAGCACGTTATGGATTTCTGTTACCAATGGATGAATCATTGGCACAGGTCGCTCTTGATTTAAGTGGGCGTAGTTACTATGAGTTTAATGGGCAATTTCCTCGTGAACAAATTGGAGGATTTCCAACTGAATTAGTATCTCATTTTTTTCGCTCGTTGGGAGAAAATCTAAAAGCAACCTTAAATATTGCTGTTAAAGGCGAAAATACTCATCACATGATAGAGTCAGTCTTTAAAGCTGTTGGTCGTACATTGCGTCAAGCTATGACCAGAACCAACTTCGATCTTCCAAGTACCAAGGGCGTATTATGATTGCCATTATTGAAGGTTGCGGCGTTAATATTAGCTCAGTTCAGTTTGCTTTAACCCGATTAGGGTATCAATCCGTATTAACGACTGATCTAAAGACCATAAAATCCGCTAGTCATGTCATTTTACCTGGAGTAGGTACCGCAAATTATGCAATGCAGCAACTTAAAACAGCTGGATTAATTGAGCTTATACGCTCTTTGCAGCAACCCATACTGTGTATTTGTTTAGGGATGCAATTACTATTTGAGTTTTCTGAGGAAGGTAATACCGAATGTTTAGGCGTAATACCCGGCAAAGTTAAATTAATCCCAGCTGTCCCAGGATTGCCAATACCTCATATGGGTTGGAATCAATTACAAATTGTGGATACTCAATCACCATTGGTTAAAGATATTAGCAATGATAGCCATGTCTATTTTGTTCATAGTTACTCTGCAGAAGTAACCTCTGCAACGCTTGCTACTACAAATTATGGCAAAATTTTTTCCGCGATGGTGCGGCAGCGAAATTTTTATGGAATGCAATTTCATCCTGAACGTTCTGGAAAAATAGGAAAAAGATTTTTGGAAAATTTTTTAAAGCTAAATTGAGCTAATATGATTATTTATCCCGCTATTGATTTACAATCAGGAAAATGTGTAAGGCTTTATAAAGGCCAGTTTGATAAAGCTACGCTCTATTCTGATGATCCTTTTGAAGTGGCAAGCGCTTATGCTCAACAGGGAGCAGAATATTTGCACGTAGTTGATTTAGATGGCGCACAAAAAGGTAAGTCCACTCAGCTTGAGCTTATCCTGGCGCTTGCTAAAGCGACTAAACTACAGTTGCAAATGGGCGGTGGGATTAGAACGTACGAACAAATGATTGCCTGTTTAAAACATGGTATTTCACGAGTTGTTCTGGGAAGTAAGGCAATTTTGCAAGGGGATGACGTAAAAAAATGGCTTGCAGAGTTTGGCGCTGAACGTATCGTATTGGCTTTGGATGTTAGTTTTGATCCGACGGGAGTTCCTCTACTGGTCTATAATGGCTGGCAGAAAACAAGTAGCAAAAGTTTATGGCAGTTGCTTGATGAATATCAAACGACATGCTTGAAACATGTACTTTGTACGGATGTGGGACGTGATGGCACACTACAAGGTCCCAATAACGATTTGTATCAGCAATGCGTACAGCGTTATCCTGCGCTGCACTTCCAAGCATCAGGTGGCATTCATTCACTCGCTGATATTAATGCGTTAGCTAACATTTCAGTAGCTGGAATTATTATTGGCAAAGCTTTGTATGAGAGTAGCTTTTCTCTAAATGATGCCTTGCGGGTGAGCGCATCATGCTAGCAAAGCGCATTATTCCTTGTTTAGATGTCAAAGATGGCAAAGTCGTAAAAGGCATACGCTTTCGCAATCACCAAATTGTAGGTGATATTGTCGAACTTGCTGAACGCTATTGCCAGGAGGGCGCAGATGAACTTGTTTTCTACGATATTACTGCCAGCAGCGACCAACGTACTATAAATCGGCAATGGGTTAGGCGAGTTGCAGAGCAATTAGATATTCCTTTTTGTGTGGCAGGCGGTATTCGCACATTAGCAGATGTGGAAGAATTATTAAAAGCGGGTGCTGATAAAATATCTATCAATAGTCCTGCGCTTGAAAATCCAGATATCATTAACAAAATAGCCGAAACATTTGGTAAGCAATGTGTAGTAATAGGTATTGACAGTTTAAGCATGGGGGATGGTTATAGGGTTTATCAGTACACGGGAGATGTTGCAAAAACTCAGCCAACCCTATGGCAAACCCCAGATTGGATCAATGAAGTGCAGGCAAGAGGGGCTGGTGAGATCGTTCTTAATTGCATGAATCAAGATGGTGTCCGCCAAGGTTATGATATCCAGCAGTTGAAACAAATGCGTACTATTACCAACATTCCGCTGATTGCTTCAGGAGGAGCAGGGTCTATGCAACATTTTTTAGACGTATTTAATGAGAGCAACGTTGATGGTGCATTGGCTGCCAGTGTATTTCACCTTCAAACGATCAATATTGCTGAACTGAAGGCTTTTTTATTCAAAAACAACGTGGCGATTGGAAGACAAAATGGAATTGAATATTAACCTTGACGCACTTGCTTGGGAAAAAATGAATGGTTTGCTGCCTGCGATTGTGCAAAATGAGCAAACGGGTGCTGTTTTGATGTTAGGTTTTATGAATAAAGAAGCTTTGCAGCTCACTTTGCAAACCAAATGGGTAACATTTTATAGCCGTTCAAAAAAACGATTATGGGTTAAAGGTGAAACGTCAGGGAATAAGCTAGAGCTATCAAAAATAATTTCCGATTGTGATAACGATAGTTTGTTAGTAATAGTAAATCCTCTTGGGCCTACTTGCCACCGCGGTTTTGCTAGTTGTTTCGGTGAACAAGATTTGCCTAAGTGGGAGGTGATAAAAAGATTAACAAATAAAATAGAGCAGCGTAGGCAGCAGCTTCCTGAAAATAGCTATGTGGCATCTCTTTTCAACAAAGGAGTTGCAAAGATTGCACAAAAAGTAGGGGAGGAGGGGGTTGAAGTAGCACTTTCAGCAATAGTGGGTACTGATGAAGAGCTGAGTGCTGAGAGTGCTGATTTGCTTTTTCACCTGCTTGTGTTGTTAAGTGCTCGCGGTTTGAATATTTCCCATGTTACCCAAGTGCTTGAAACGAGACTTGGTTCTGAAAATTAAATTTTTTAAATCGGCATAATCTCGATGCGCCTTTGCATTTTGATGCGACAATCCTGTCTAGCCACAAGAAAAACATAGCGTTCATAAGGTGGCAATGGTTAAATAAAGGTTAGATTTAGAGTAACTTCGGGTTAATTTATTGCTATGAGGCGACCTGAACTGCAATTGGCAGGTTTCACATTCCAGGAATTGTTCCATCCAGCGAGTTTAGAAAAGCTGGATATGAAGTTCCTCGAAAAGTTGCGCGCTTATAATAATGATTTATATGAACAATTAATGGCCTATCGCCATAATATCCATCCTTTTACACCATTGGCACTCAGTGAGTTATTGCTAGCATGCGCTCCGATCTTGGAGGCCTTTATTGCTGAATTATTTGGCATTGAAGATGACCTAGAAGCTTCACGTTTACTGACTATTTCACAAGACCCTATTTTTATTTTTAAAAAGTGGTATGTGCAACGTGAAGCTAAGCGACGAGTGCTAAAACCCAATATCTCTGTCTCATTCAATGAACTGAATGCTTGGTTGACTCAAACATTACAACAAGAACAATTATTACAGACGGATCGTGAGCTGGCCGTTTCGCAACTGGGGCAACGCTTTCTAGCTGATACTGAGAAATACCAAACTGCCAGTGAAAAGTTAATCGATTGGTGTGTACTAGCACTTATTGACCCTGTAGGTAAAACAGCAGTAAAAAATTGGGTCAGTTTTCGTTTGCCGCAAAAATTAGATTATCAAAATTTGGTACCTTGGATGCCAGTGCCAGATGATGCCTGGGCGCGATACGAAGGACTACCTGCCAACCGCCGTCATCGCGATGGTTTTAAATTGACTGACCCACGGATGTCATTACGTGGAGTTCTCAGTGAAATTCATTATTGCGTATATTGTCATAAAAATGACGGTGATTTCTGTTCTAAAGGTTTCCCCGAGAAAAAAAATGATCCCGAGCATCAGTTAAAAATTAATCCTTTAGGTGAACCTTTAACGGGTTGCCCATTGGAAGAAAAAATTTCTGAAATGCACGTTTTGAAAAAGGACGGACGCACTATCGCCGCCCTTGCAATGGTGATGGCTGATAACCCCATGTGCCCTGTAACTGGCCATCGTATTTGTAACGATTGCATGAAAGCATGTATTTATCAAAAGCAGGAACCCGTCAATATTCCTCAAACTGAAACACGAGTATTAACCGATGTATTGCAATTGCCGTGGGGAGTTGAAATTTACGATTTGTTGGCTCGCTGGAACCCTTTAAACAAACAATGGGTGGCAAAACCCTATAATGGCCTAAAAGTATTGGTAATGGGTATGGGGCCAGCAGGCTTTAGTTTAGCACATCATTTATTGATGGAAGGCTTTGCCGTGGTGGGTATGGATGGTTTGAAAATCGAACCTTTGCCTGAACGTTATTTACATCAGCCTATTTATCGTTATACCGAAATCAAGGAAGAATTAGACACGCGTATTATGGCGGGATTTGGCGGGGTAGCTGAATATGGCATCACAGTGCGCTGGGACAAAAATTTCCTCAAGCTGATTTACCTCACCTTAATGCGGCGCCCTTATTTTCAGGTATTTGGCGGTGTTCGATTTGGTGGGACCTTATGTGTTGAAGATGCTTGGCAATTAGGATTTGACCACTTGGCGATTGCAGTAGGCGCTGGTTTGCCACGTGAATTATCCATTCCGGGTAGCATGGCACTCGGTATGCGACAAGCCAATGATTTTTTAATGGCGTTACAATTAACTGGCGCGGCTAAAAAAGCCAGCCTGGCAAACTTGCAAGTGCGCTTACCCGCGGTTGTTATTGGGGGGGGATTAACGGGGATTGATACCGCAACTGAAGTACAAGCTTGTTACATCACCCAGGTTGAAAAAACCTTGGAACGTTATGAAACCTTAGCGCAGGTCTTAGGCGAAGCTCGGATTCGCGAATATTTTGACCAGCCCAATTTAGCTATTCTCAACGAGTTTTTGGCACATGGGCGTGCAGTGCAACAAGAGCGGCAGCGAGCAATGCTAGCGGGTGAAATGCCGGATTTTAATCGTCTCATTCGAGGATGGGGTGGGGTTACCATTGCCTATCGGCGTCTATTGCGCGAATCGCCAGCTTATAAACGCAATTATGAAGAAGTTACCAAAGCCTTGGAAGAAGGCATATATTATGCCGAAGGCTTAGAACCAAAAGCAGTGCGGGCAGATCAATACGGGCATGTAGCTGCATTAGTGTGTCAAGCGCGGATCTATGATGAACAAGATCATTGGGTAGTAAGCGATGAAGAATACACTTTGCCAGCGCATGCTGTTTTTGTTGCGACTGGTGCTAAACCCAATATTGCTTATGAATTTGAACATAGAGGTACTTTTCAGCGCGAAGGTTTTGATTATCGTATGTATGACTTGGTCAATGATGAGTTAGAGTTTTTGCATCCTGACGGGCATAGCACGCATTGCAAAACCAAGCATTTTGGCGCTTTTACCAGTTATCATGAGAACGACCATCGGGTTACATTTTTAGGTGACGCCCATCCAGTTTTTCATGGCAATGTGGTAAAAGCCATTGCTTCTGCTAAACGTACCTACCCCAAAATTATGCAGTTGTTTGGTGAGCGCGTGCATGCGAATGGCGATCACCAAGAATATCAGCAATTTGTAGTAAAAATGCGCGATTTGTTTGAAACGGAAGTGGTTGAAGTGAAACGTCATAGCCCATCGGTAGTAGAGCTGAAGGTGCGAGCTCCACAAGCTGCGCGAAACTTTTTACCTGGACAATTTTACCGCGTCCAAGATTATGAAACCACGGCGCCAGTAGTGGGAGATACACGTCTACAAACTGAAGCTGTTGCAGTGCTAGGTGCAGGGGTGGATAAACAAAATGGGATTTTATCATTGCTGGTGTTAGAGCGTGGTGCCAGCACTCGTTTGTTTGCAACCTGGCGGCCTGGGCAATTTATCTCCCTCATGGGACCAACGGGGGTGCGGACTAAAATTCCGCGTAATCAAGAAACAGTGCTTGTCATTGGTGGTCGCTTGAGTATCGCTCAAATGCGCGCGGTAGGCCCCGCATTGCGCGCAGCAGGTAATCGGGTATTGTATGTTGCTAGCTTGCAATCAGCAGATGAAGTCCATTGCCAATCTGAAGTTGAAGCTGCTAGCGATAAAGTTCTCTGGGTAACTCAGACCGGAGCGCCGCTTAAACCTGGGCGTTGGCAGGATCATGCAATAAGTGGTGATGTTATCACCGTTTTATTGCAATATGCTCGCGGAGAGCTGAATGGTGATAATGGTTCCCCCTCAATTCCGCTACAAGAAGTAGATCGTGTTTTGGTATTAGGTCATTCGCAATTGATGCGACAACTACAAGAGGCACGGCAAGGGGTATTGCGTGATTATTTTGTCAAAAACCCACCTTTTATCGCTTCAGTGCATAGCCCTATGCAATGTATGCTCAAAGGGGTGTGTGCACAGTGTTTGCAATGGCAAGTGGACCCAACCACTGGACGGCGTACTAAAGCTGTTTATGGCTGCTCTTGGCAGGATCAGCCTATGGAAGGAGTAGATTGGGACAACTTAGATGAACGGTTGGCACAAAACCGAGTTCAGGAAATTTTAAGTAATTTGTGGTTAGATTATCTATTGGCGCATTATCCACAGCAAGAGTTGGTATAGGACATGCGTGAGAGTGTGATAAATGTACAGTTCATTTTTTTGAAAAATATTGATTTAAACCATTAACTAAACTAGCAAATGGCATATCAAGTCCGGTATACACCTCCATTGCAAGGGGATTGGCATTATCTTTTAACATTTCAACAACGACATTAGAATAACCGACAGTTTTAACACCGGCCTGAGACATTCGAGTCACTCCGAGTTCCCCTTGTTTGACTGTAAATGCTCCTGATGCATCAATGATTGCGTAAACATCATATCCCTTTCCTACAGCTGTGATGGCAGGGAAAGCAAGACATACATCAGTAGTTATCCCAGTCATAATAAGTTTTTTCCGACCCGTTTTTTCAATTGCATCACAAACCCGTCGGTCATCCCATGCATTGACTGTCGTACGCTCAATGCCAGGAATTCCTTCTAATAATTTTTTCAATTCCGGAATCATGGGACCCCAAATATTTTCTGTCGTTGTTGTGACAATAATTGGAATACGAAAAACTTTGATTGCTTTTATTAATCCAATAATATTGTGCTTTAACTCGTCAATGGGAATATCTCTTACGCCCGTGTATAAACCTATTTGATGGTCAATTAATATTAGTGCAGAATTTTCTGGGGTAATTGTTTCGTAATATGCTTTTCTGGTCATTTTTATCATCCTTAATCGGGTTTAAGTGAAGCAATTGATTATAATGAATCTAACGAACGTTTGTTAAAATACATTGATTTTATCTTATTGAGATGAATTAACAATCCCTAGGCCACTCGAGGACAGTTCGTCAAACTGATTTGGGGAAAATATGACAAGACTAGGTGTTTCCTATTAAGATAGCAGGACACCGTGATACAACCATTTGGTTTTTAGTTAAAAAAAAGCTTTAGAATACAGTCAGGATATAGCAGTTGATTACTGTCTACTAAAACGTTAGGATTTGAACTTTTTGAAATCAATGTTAATTCAGTATGTTAGAGGTAAGTTCTTTAGGAGAACAATAACTTAAGGGA
>JBAUEV010000230.1:0-9324 GCA_049678805.1 Gammaproteobacteria bacterium | reverse complement strand
ACAGACACCCATGAACAAATGGTGATGGCGCAACAAAATTATTTAGCTAGACACTATAAAGTATCCTTTGGACAAGTTCAAACTGCGGCTCGGTTGGGTGATCCTGATGCACAATATGCCTTGGGATATATGTTTTATTATGGCATAGGTACTCCACAAGACACGCGTTTAGGAACTTATTGGATTAAATGTGCAGCTGCTCAAGGGCAACCCCAGGCGATAGATGCATTACAGATATTGGATAACACCCGGGAACCGCCAAGTGTGCCTGAAGATTCAACGCCCTTCTTCGACGACTCTCAGGCAATTCGGGCCAGTAAGGCTGCGGCTCGTAGGAATAAAGCCACCAGAATCAGTAGCACTTCTCGATCGTCCCGTCGTTTGGTAAAACCAATAACCTTGCCGAAATCATTAGCAGCAAGTGACGAGCCTATTACTCCACAAGTTAGTACTCCACAGGTTAGCCCGATTAATCAGGAGATGGGTGATTCACCAGTCCCGGATAATAATGTAAATAATAAGGTACAAATTCAATCATCGGCTGAAGCGCCTATTACTCGACAAATTACACCGATTACTCAATTGACACCTTATTCGCCAATGCTAAGGAATGAAGTAAATAATAATAAACAGGACCCAGCATCAGCCGGCGGTACACGAAGTTATACAGCGGCCGAGCATAAGTTACTCACAGCACCCAGCAGCAATTACACCCTGCAACTACTTGATGTTCGTCATGAAGAAGATGCAATTAGTTTCATTCGGAAGCACAACCTGCAAGATAGGGTTTCTTATTACTGTGCCTATCGCAATGGCAGGCCAATGTATATTGTTGTGTATGGGCAATTTGATTCTAGTAAGGAAGCACACGCCGCGATTAGGACTCTACCCGAGAAAGTACAACAACTTAAACCGTGGGTGAAGTCATTAGCAAAAGTGCAAAGGGATTTAAAAAATTAAAAAATATTAAACTTTGAAAATGTAAAGAGGTTTGTTATTTCGGAAGTTTGTTATTTCGCAAGAAAGAAAAATAAATTATTCTACACAGTCGGAAAAAGGTTTGCTTTGACTTAAAGTGTTATACAATATGAAAACCTAAATTAGTTTTGTAGGGCAGCTTTCTCAAGGATTGAAGGGCGATAGCTTTGAATGAGTAATACTCTGTTTTTATTCACTTTCAACTCTAATTATATGGAATTTACTGCTCAAACTGGCTGTTAAGCCATCGTAAGGGTAAATTAAATATATGAGTTTTTTGCGCCAATTATCAACAGCATTTAGTATCAAGAAAAAATTTAGCTATAGTGTTGGTACAATAATAGCCATTGCTCTGTTAGCGACTGCAGTTTGTGGTTTTTCTTGGTTTACCAATGATGCTGAGCAAGATTATTGGACTAAACGCAATACCGCACAAAATTACCCTTATCAAGCAGCACGTTATTTAGGTGCTGAGGTTGTAACTCAACAACAACTTAGCACCGGGCATTTTATTACCAAGTTTCAACCTATTGAAATGAAAGGGGTTGTTTCGGGTTTTTTTACATTTAACGATCAAACATTAGCACAACAAGAACCTGCTTACATAAACACTTTTGATCCCTCTTGGTTATGGCGTGAATTGGATGTCGAGTTTACCCCAGGAAATCAGGAATTTGATATACCCAAGGCGTGGACTTCACGCCATTGGATTTTTCAGCCACAACAAGCCGGTGGTTGTTTTGCTGATTGGCAGGATAAATCTGATAAAGATAAATGGTGTACGGCTGTTTTACCAACTAATCCAAGTGAAATAAATGGGAGCGGGTATTGTGGCGACCAAACCGCAGATTTGCACAACTGTGCGTTAGCAAAATACTATCCCTATGATAAGTTTGTTTCTTTTACCACCATGAAGTGGACTCGGCAAATTTATATGGATTTAAGTAAAATTTTTCCGCAAGAAACACAGAAAGACCCTTCTTTTCTTTATCATCAACTTAATACCTATGATTTGGATTGGAATGGTGACACAACTACTTGGAGTGTAGATACCTCTACTGGGAAATTAATACCTGTCTACTCAGTACAGCCAGTGCAAAATACAAATAGTTATTCCCCTAATCAAGGTGGTTCAACATGTCAAAATCTAAACCAGTGTAAGTTCACGGGTGAAGGATTTGGTTGGAATTGCGGACGGTGTATTCCCTCAACCGATCTACAAACAAATAAGACAGCCTGGGAATTCAATCAATTTAATACCACATTAGCAAACTATTATGTACCGGATGTGAAAACGCGATTACATTTGAATGTGTGGAACGGTGTATATAACGGTGGAACTCGTAATACCACCGGTGATGCTCCTTCGCCTAGTGCATGGGGCGGCAATTTTATTGATTGGCCTGAAGATAGAATTGTGCCACCTGAAATGGATGTCAGCTTTGTTGAGCATATTCCTGAAAATACCACCCCTAATCCGCAAACGTTAGTTGAGGATAAATGTGATCTTAATGCAGATTTTTGCAGTAATTTTAAAAACGGAATATTTATTTATAAGGATGGAAATAATGTCCAGACTTGTACAACTTCTTATAACAATGGTGCAGATAGTAATAAATGTTTCGATATATTTTGGAAAAAAATTTCCAAAGTCATGAACGGGGGAATTGAGGTAGGTAACAATGCGGTCTACACACCACCTAAAGTGCAAGGAGAAGAAGGAAGCCACAACGGCATGTTACGTCTTTATATGACTAAAGCTACCGATACAGAGCACTTTAATCCTAATAATATTAACACTGACCCTGCTTATGATGGGGGGGCCGATGGCAACTCGCTAACACCTTATAATCAAGATGCAGAGACTGAATATGCCCGAGTCATATATCTTAATTATTTCCCAGTAACAGCCATTACTAATACTAATTTTGCTAACAATTATATAGCCTCTCTCAGTGGAGGTGCTAATGAACCAGCAACTGCCGCAACTTTAACGTCAGATATGGCCATAAGTGGTTGGGTGCGGTACATAGAAAATGATGTAGGAGTGCTCGTCGCTAGTCGTGGCTTTAACATAGTGCCTCCTTACATCAATAATGAATTCCGTATGCCTTATAAAAATTATAACGGCAACAAGACGATTACCGTAACAGGTAAGGATGGTAACAGTTATACTTTTCCCGTTATTACCATTAGCAACAATGGCAAAGATGAAGATTACCTCGTTTATAAGGTCATTTCACGACAACCTTTAGTGACTTTAAATAATAGTGATTATACCCGCAATAATTGGTGGGAATCTCCAGAGTTTATTACTCCAAGTGGCGTGACCTACAATATTGTTGTACCTAATACCGCTGAATTTGATGTGATAAATAATAATGGCAGACCAGACCAATTGGTGCCTTATATGTGGTGGCGTGAAGGGATACAGGGTAAACCTACTACAGTCACCCAATATAACTGGGCAACTGCCAATTTCAAAAGTGGTTTAGCACTTCGCTATTTTCCAGTTTCTCTAGATCCTACCATGGCAGGAAATTACTCCACATGTGTAGATAACTGCAACGCCGCTCATGGCAAAATGTATCAGGACTATGCTAGTTATGGTGCTTGTATTGGGCTAAAAGGATATGCTGATGGCCCAAGTTACGACCAAAGAAATGGTAATTTTTATCAGAACGACAAAAGCTGTAAAACTCGTTTTCCTATCAAGTTTAATGGATATCAGTTTGGTGGACCTGTTGACACTAATAACCAGCCAACCTTTGCTAATCTTTATAAGCGCATCAACGTATGTAACCCGGTAACTATTGGTGATGATGGAGCTGAAGGTAATCCTTGGAATGGGGTATGTGATTATGGTGAAACAACGTGCAACCATACTATAAAAAATCCCTATTTCACAGCAGATACTCCTACCATCATTACGGTATCTTCACATCAAAAATATCAAAAGCCTGTTAATGATTCTCTCGTCGTATTTAATTGTCCCCCACTTCAAAGTGGAGAGACTATAACTACCTGCTTATCTGCCAGCAATGAAAATGATCCTTCTCCATTAATTAACTCTTATCTAGTACAGCGTATTTATGATAGTGCTAATAACAAATATGGTTATTCTGTTTCTTTTAAACAAAATGATGACATTCAAAGTACGGTTCAAGTAATACTAAACCCTGGTCAAGCGGAATGCCCGCCGGTTGCAGAAATACCGATGCAACCTGATAAAACGTATTACGTACAAGTTTTGTGGAAGAATTTTGCCGACGCTAGCTTATGCTATGGTGTAAATTGTGAAAATAACAACCCTAATTGGCCACCGAGTGCTTCAAATGCTGAACCAATACCGGACGCACCGCCATTACCTCCCCAATTGCCTGATATTGGCTACATTCCCAATCAGCAGGTTGCAGCCGGTGAATCTGTGAATGTTCAGACTGCAGTGCAGTTACCTGATAATAGTCAGAGTTTTGATTATTATGTGCAAGCAGACCCAGTGGTTGGTCTCAATGCAACTGCCCCCGGAAAAGTAACTTGCACTCATAACAACGATCAAAGCTGTGCACTGCAATTTACCGTAGGGTTAGTAAAAGGTACCACAAGTCCCCAGGGCATAACCGTCATTGCAAAGCCGAGTGCTACAAGTAATCAAGCATCTGTACCCGCTGAGCACAAGCGTGTCGTTACTTTTTGGTTGGTACCTAATAAAACCAATGGTTTAACATGGGCTAATCCCGGATTAGCAAGTTCTAATATAACCAGCAATAGTGCTGATTTAAACTGGAATGCAGCAACGACGGATGATAGTGGCACGATTACTTACCAGATCAAAGTGAATAACACAGTCGTTAATACTACCAACAACGCCAGCTATCACTTAACGCAATTGCAACCGAATACAAAGTATAGTGTCGAAGTATCAGCAGTAGAAGGCCTACAACAAATATCGGCTAGCACCGACTTTACAACAATCGCAGTATCATCCATTACTGCGCCAAGTCAATTACAGATTTCATATCCACACGGTGCTCGTGTTCCTAGCCCACGTGTAGGTATCTTGGTGGTAGGAGGATCGCAAGCGAGTAATCCCAATGCTGTCATCACTTACTACATACAGATTATTGATATCAGTAATAACAACATTGTTTTTCAAACAACCACTAAAACATCCCCGATACAGACCACCCAATGTTTAGTTGTGAGTAAAACATACAAAGTAGTAGCTTGGGCACAAGATCAATTTGGTAATGCATCACCACAATCTTCTATTCAGATAACTATTCTGTTGAATTGAGGTTAATATACAAGGAAGAAAATTTATGCGCATAATAATGAGAACTACTATCATCGCTTGTTTGTTACCCACCACCCTATTTGCTGATGGTTTTTATGTTGGTGTAGAAGGTGGTTATAACGTTGCCGGTATTCAAAAAGGAAATACTAATTTTATTAGTGCAGCACCAAACGGAATTTTGGGTTCTACTAATGCTTATACAAATTTAACTTCTTTTGCTGAGGGTGGTTTAGGGGGGCTTTATGTAGGTTATGGCAAGCGTCAAATGGATGGTGTTTATTTAGGTGCTGAATTGAATGGTGATCTTAATGCCGCAAGTGCAAACACAGTAGATACTTCAGTTAAGCCAGAAGCGAATGTTACTGAAAAATTAAGAAATGATCTAGGCCTAAGCCTATTGGCTGGTTACTTTCTTACCAATAGTAGCTTGCTTTATGGTAGGGTTGGAGGCGTTTGGAGTAAGTTTGAATCAGATTCTTTTTCAGCTGGGTTTGATGGTGCCAGTGGTGATTTTAGCAAGAAACTACTCGGTGGGCGTTTAGGAATTGGTATGGAAACTTATATTACTTGCCAGATAAGTTTACGAGGTGAATATGATTACACTTTTTATGAATCCTTTGTGCAAAATAGCACTTTCCCATTTCAGGTTGATCCCACTATTCCTACCTTTTCAGTTCCTACTTCTAACCACTACACCCTACGCAGCAATCAATTTTTGTTAGGACTTGCTTATCATTTCAACATTGGAAATGATGATGCCAAAACGGCTGCGGTGTAACTGTAAGCGGAAAGGCTACGTCAGTCTATTACCCGTTTTACTTAGTCAAACGTTAAAACCCGTCATTGCGACCCCGAGCGCTAGCGAAGGGGGAAGCAATCCAGGTTTTTTATTTCTAAAGGATTCACTCGTAGCCTGAACCTCAAATAGCCTCTTAGTAGGATGAAAATAAGCATAATGGCAAGCTTCCTACAGGTATAATAGCGTCTTATAAAAATCTGGATTGCTTCCCCCTTCGCTAGCGCTCGGGGTCGCAATGACGAGTCAGATAAAATATTTGTCCTCAAACAAGATTTTTTACCTATTTTTACAGGTTTTTAGCGTTTGACTACTTAGTAATCACCAACTGTGCTTTAACCAGCCCCGAAATAGGTGTAGTAGTAATGCTAATTTTTTCCAAATCTTGGCCATAATTTCGCCACAGCTTTTCTAACCAAGCAATCAGATTGTCAAAAGCCACTTGATTAAAATTAATCGTTACCGTATCACTTGTCGTTGAAATGATTTGGGGATTAAATTGGTGCAAATCATTATTGGCTAATGAATTGCTTAAAAAGGTGATGAGCGGTTGATTACCTCTATTTTGAATGGAAAACCCACTGTTATGATACTGCTGAGTTTTGGTAGAAGCGGCTTGTAGCCACCCTAATAATTCGCGTTGGTCATCCACTTGTTGCTTTAAACCACTCACCGCTGTGCTTAAAGGAGACCAAATAAACGCATAAATTAATAAAATTAAAGCAATAATTCCACCACTTATCAGAAATTTCTGATCGCGTGGCCCGAGATTTTGCCACCATTCGCGTATCACTTTTTTGCTCCCATTTGCAGATAAATTTTTACTCCTGCGGAGGGGTTATTTGTTTTTTCACTCCTAGTCTTTAAGCCATCGGCGGCAAAATGATGCAGTAGTTGTTCTAGCGTATTAGCATTGCTTTTTATTTGCAAAGTTAACTGAGGTTTTTCGTAATTCATAGCCAGCAAGTTAATATTTGGAGAACTTTTTAATATCGTCCCTGCTTTTGATAACAGATTAATAAAGCTGGGAGAAGTATCAATTTTCTTGAGTTGGGTTAGTTCTTGTTCGACACTGGCGCGTGATTTTGGGGCAACAGCATTGGGCAGCACCTTTTGGTAAAGCGTGTTTAATTGGGCCTCTAATTTTTGCTGGGTATGTTTGAGGTAAAAATATGAAATTCCATGTCCCAAAAATAATACTAGCAACCAAGAAGCAGCCAATATTGCTGCGATTTGCCAACGTTTTTTTAGCTGGACAAATTTATGATCGGTGTGAAATTCTCCCTGTAATAAATTAAGGATAGGAATGGGTTGTACTAATACTTTGGCGGCAGTTGTTAAAAATGATTCAGTGGCCTTTTCTTCTAGAATAGGAATATTAAATTCAGATAAATCTGGGATGGGTGAGGGACTGGTATTGTTAATCAACAAACGCTCTGGTAAATCAGTTTTTGCTTTTGCTATCAGAGAGCGGAAAAATAATTTTAAATACTCAGGCGCCACGGAATAGCCAACTTCTTTATCGGTTCGTATCAGCGCTGATTGTGGTTCCAATACCATCGTCCATGCGCCTTCTTCATAAGGAATTGCTAAATAATCCGGTAACATGATTTCGGGTTGAATGTTCGCCTCTTGCAATGCAGCTAGCCAATCTTGTAGTTGCTGTTTAGCGATTACTGCAACATGCACGGCTTTATCGAGCTGAATGCTTCCTAGTGCAAAATGTTGCGTTTCAATATCGGCAATAAGCTGATCTTCTAAAGCATAAGGGGTAGCTTTGCGCAATTGCATGTGGGAGGAATAAGGAAGATTTACTGACATGATGAGCACATCAGCACCAGGCACTAAAATAGTGATTGTTTCACCGTTTTGCGGCTGTGGGATTTCTGCTAGTGTGTTTTGTTGTGGACCGAGCGTAATAATGCCAGCCTTATTCACCAATGCCCATGTTACTCGTGGCCAGAGCGCTGGCTGAAAACGTATCAGTAATCGAGCGATCATAAATTCGTCTTAATCCGTGCTTGCCATTATGACATTGTAATCGCGACTTTGCCAAAGCACCATGACACTCACCTGTTTATTTTGTGGTTGGATAAAGCGGTAGAGCAAACTTGTCAAAATGAGTTGTTGCTTGCCCATGTTTACTTGACCTACCGATAAGAAATAACTACTTTGCACTGTGATTTGTTGGTTGGAATTTAAGGTTGCTTTTACACCACTTAGGCAAGTGTTGAAAGTATCAGTTGAGACAAAGCCATGAGTATTTTGACGGCACTGGAGAAAGCTTTGTGCTTGGTCGGCCGTCATAGATGCGATGGTCATTAATATCGGGGCAGGTGCGGTGCTCACATTAATTTCGTTTTTGGTAGTGGGTAAGGCGGCAATGTAAGGTGATAACTCTAAATAGAGTTTGTCTGTAACACCCACTATTAGCCGTAATTCGCTGATGCTCGCCATTGCGTGATGGGCTGCGCGGTAAGGGGGAAGAAATTTAGCATAAATTTCATCTACCCCACTGGGCGTTAGCCATAAATTAACGGCCAACGCAATGGCAGTCGCTTGAGCTTGCTGAGTAGCAAGATTTGCATCAACCGTCATCAATAAGCGGACAAAGGGAGCCATGTTATTGGCATCGGCTAAAGAGTTGATATTAAATAAGGCTTGTTGATCTTGAATGACTCCAGAGACCACCGCACCAGCGAATTTTATTGGTTTTAGGGGAGGAAATACGTCTGGCACAACGTTGTTGCCGGGCGTGCGGGTTGCGCTTTCCAACAATTGGCCGATCGCCCAATCTTCAACGCCTTGGGCATAAAAGTAAACACGATCATTATTCATCATTAATTCTAAAACGTGGATGTTGATTTGTTGGCGAATTGCCATGAGTACAGCGATACCTGCCACTACAGTTACGATAAAAAGAGCAGTGAGTAACGCTGCACCGCGAGTTTTTTTATTACTCCTAGTAGAAACTTTAACATTGAATTTATTGCTGTTGGGGTGGTGCAACAAAGCCTACTCCTCCAACGGTGAAAACGCGTGTTAATGTGCCCCATGAATTGAGGGTAATGATGGCTTCGATGCCACGCGGCAAAATAAGTGGCGGTAGATTGGGATTGGGTGGGGTGGGTACAGGTGTTGGCCAATTATCATAAAATTGATTTTGGATACCCATGAAACGAAATTTAAGACTTTTTACTCCGGATAATAAGGTGTTTTTTACAGATTCGGTGGTATTGACACGATCTAATAC
>JBAUEV010000229.1:0-7143 GCA_049678805.1 Gammaproteobacteria bacterium | reverse complement strand
GGGTGTCGTTTTCAGACAAAACTGCATCCTGCGACCCCGTATAGAGTACGGGGCAGAATACATCCCTGTATTCTACGGTCTTCCAACGACACCCCACACGACATTCTTACCCAACGACCTTATTTATAAGAAATATGCAACAACACTGAATAATTCACTGCGCGAGAATAGTTAGACCTTATCTGGCCATCCCACTAATTCGTTTGACCAAATCTTGCAACAAGTATCCAGGTAATGCAACTTGTTGTAAATGCTGAATAGCTTGCTGATAAAGCTGTTGTGCATACGCTTTAGCAGATGTTATGCCCATTAAAGCCGGATAAGTTGCTTTTTGATGAATCACATCTGTACCAGGCGTTTTACCAAGGGTATCTGCATCTGCTTCAATATCACGAATATCATCATGAACTTGAAACGCAAAACCCATACAGTCGGCAAATTGACGTAAATGCTGCTGCAATGTAGAGTTTATTTCATGGCTAGCCAGCATACCTAACTCCACACTTGCTGTAATAAGGGCACCTGTTTTACGACGATGAATAGTCTCAAGCTGTTTTAGGCTAATTTTTTGCCCTTCTGCAGCCAAATCCATCGCCTGACCACCCACCATGCCTAATGAACCAATCGCTTGCGCTAACACATGCGTCATTTGCAATTGTTGCTCTGCCGTTAAAGAATGCGATGCTTTCGTCAGCGTCGCGAAAGCTAAACTTTGTAAGGCATCTCCGGCCAAAATTGCTAAGGCTTCATTAAATGCTATATGGCATGATGGTTTGCCACGTCGCCAGTTGTCGTCATCCATCGCAGGTAAATCATCGTGAATTAACGAATAAGCGTGCACCATTTCTACTGCTGCTGCTGGGGGATCAAGCACATCAGGCGCAACACCCAAGGTTAACCCAGTAGCGTAAACCAATAACGCCCGTAAACGCTTCCCCTCACCTAAAGTCGCGTAACGCATTGCTTGATGCAAATCATGAGGCACAACAGTTTGTGCGGCAGGCAAATAAGCATCTAAACGTTGGTAGATTCGTTGTTGGTATTGGCTTACAAAATCAGCGATCTGCATAGAATTTACATTCAAAATACGGGAATTAGCTCAAATTGCAAAGTGGCTGCCGGGGGCGATTGCCATAAACTTAACACATACCCTCCATCCCCCGCACCCGTTGGTTTAACAGCCACTGCGCCGGCTTTATGCAACAGGGAGATATGGTTTTGCATCGCATTATTGATTAGCCCCCAATGTTGAAAGCAATCATAAGCTTTACGCACCGCATCAGTCAGCAGCGGAAAACCTTGTGCAGGTTCTGTTGCCAATGCTTTTTCTGCTAATTGCACGCTGGTTTGCATGTCTTGATCTAATTGTTTTGCCAAATGAGGCGATTTTTCCCACAATTCATTAACCTGCTGCACACATTTTGCAGTTACGCTGACGCTTTCACTATGTGAAAGATAAAAATGCGGCTGCCAATTTACGGTTAGGGGTTTTATTTCCCCACCCAGGCGAAAACAGACACCCCTATCAGTCAGTGCCCCAGCAATATCCACACCACTGCTACGACCATGAAAATGGTCTTCTAATTTACGAGCAAATTCAAACAAATCAGTGGCAGCGATCCAACCACGAGATAAAAACCATTTCGCCATACTTACGCAAAATGCCGCAGAAAATCCCATCCCACCACCCATAGGGATATTATTTTCCAGATAAAATCGGCCAGTCACCTCACTGTGTTTTTTATTGACAAGTTTTAACCCTGCTTCGAGCGTACCCCAGAAAAACATAAGTAATGTTTCACCATAAGGTGCATCGAAACCCGCCTCTAATTCTTGTGACCCCGCGTAATAACTGAGTTTTACGTATTTACTTGCAATAGGGAACACCAGTGCCGGACTACCACGCAATACAGCATGTTCACCGGCTAAAATCCACTTTGCATGACAGGAGACTTGAAAATCAGCTTTTTTAACCATTTGAAAAATAACCTACAAAATCGTGAATAATCGCCCTAGTTCAGCAGTAATATGAGACATCGCAGTTTGCTGTTCAGGGCGGAATAATAAATGCACATTGGGGCCAGCGTCCATCGTAACCAGTGGCCCGTCGCCGTGATTTTCCCAAAAATTGCATAGATATGCGAGCACTGCTAATGATTCAGGCAAGCAATACCCAAATGGCTGCGTAGCGGTTTCAAACAAAGCGTGCATATCCGAAAATTCTTGCCAAACAATGGTATAAGCGTGTGGCCAATCACGTTGTTGAAATGCGCTAATAAGTTGTGTTAAGCGTTGTTCAGCGCGTTGTGCCCGCTGGTGAAATAATGGGCTGCTTTGTACCCGACTATGGGCTTCACGCGAAGAAACCATTTTAATCTGTTTTGAAACGATCACCACCCGATGCTGCAATTGGGTATAAGGCAAAGCTATTGTGGTTACATTCTCGCCTTGCCACATAGCCCATGGCGCAAAAAAAGAACGGCAAGAAGAACCGGAACCTTGACGGCTTAAAGCCGCTATCTGCGTAATTTTTAAAGGTGGTGCAACTCCAAGCGTTTGTAAAGCGTTTACCGTGCATTGGGTTAACGCGGCAAAACTGGAAGCTGAGCTGGCTAAACCACAATCGGATGGGAAGTTATTAGCAGAACAGACGATAAAATTGCCCTGAAAACCAAATTGTTGTTTAAGAAACGCCAAATGATTAAGAAATTTTTGTTGTCCACTATTGGATAATTCGTAATGCTGAGCGACTTTTTCTAAAGGTTGCCATATATCTCGTGCGCCCTCATGTAATTGCAATGTTACGGTGCTTGTTAAATGTGGTAACGTGTAAGAGAGTGAGCCATTGCTTGGCACATTTCGTTGGGCATCGGTTTTGCCCATGTATTTAATTAAAGCGATATTAGTTGGTACTGTTGCTTGCCAGGTTTTCATTAATTGCTTACCTTTTGCTTTAAAATCCAACTTTTAATGTAATAGCTCACACTCCCCCCCGCCTACATACCGCGCTTTATGCGCGGTATCCAGTTTTTTTCGTCATTGCGAGGAGCGAAGCAACGCGGCAATCCAGGTTTTAAAGATGGATTGCTTCGGCCAAAAAATGGCCTCGCAATGACAGCTTTTTTTCATTGGTTTTCTGGATGCCGCGAACAAGTCGCGGCACATAGGCTGGGGCTGAGCTATTACCCTTTAATCAACCACCACCTTAACCCCCTCACTCACTTCCTGCCCAATAAATAAATTATTGAATCCTTGTTGGCGCAGCCAATTTTCCAAATTGGGTCGCTGAGTTTTAGGTATCAGCGCTAGCACAACGTCGGCGCCCATCGCTCCACAGCCTTTGGCCGCTAAAACTTCTGGCCGCTGTTGTAATTGTATTAATAGCTGCAACGTATGGGGTGCTACCAGCTGTTGTTCCTGTAAAGCTTGTCCATAAGCACGTATTGCTGTAATAAACTCTGTCTGATTGGCAGCTTGTAAACTTTGCCCGGCTTGTTTGGCCAAAGTGGACAAGGGGATGGTATCTATCTGCGGCAAATGACGTAAATGATGGTGAGTCGCTAGTTTTTGTCCAGTATGAATCAAGACCCACTGAATGTCAGGAAACGGCCAACTTAGCTTCTCCAAATGCTGCGCTTGGCGATGAAAAAAGCAGGCACCCCCGTGCCATTGTGCAACAAAATCAGCACCACTAGGCGCAACCCCTTCGCCTTTCCAGACTAATTTTTGGTAATTTTGTACCAGTGTTTCGGCATCATTTGATATTTTTGAAGATGAGGCTTGATACCGTTTACGCCATTGGGCAAACGCCATGACCATTACCAACTGGGCGGTCGAGGCCCCAAAACCACCCATGCCATGATAAGGATCATAAAAATCCAATTTTAAACCATACCAATCGCTGGCAGTTTGACGTAAAAACTGTCCTGCTGGACTGGCTGCAGAAATTCCTTGCACTTTCATGCGGCGATTAGAGGTAATGTGTAACTCAAAACAGGGTGCCGTGGTTAAAACAACCACGGGACCACCTTGTAGGGCTACATATTCACCTACCAAAAAAGTTTTACTAGGCGCTGAAACTTGCCAACTCATACCGGCGCATATTCCTCACGCAATTGCGATAACAATGCTTTGACATCACTCAACGTTATTTTGCGTTGAATTTGTAATAGGCTGAGTAATTGTTGGCGCAACGTTTCTTGTTCTGTAGGCGCAGCACCTGCTGCAAGCAAGAGATTATTTATGTGTAACTTCATATGCCCTTGCACGATGCCTTTGGTAGTTAAAGCACGCAATGCGCCCAAATTTTGCACTAATCCCACGGCCGCGGCGATACGCGCCAAATGTTCCGCACGCTCTACACCCAACATCCGCAAACAAAGTTGTGCCGTTGGATGTAAGCAAGTTACACCGCCTACCGTGCCCACTACAATTGGCGCTTCCAAGGTGCCGATTAAATCAAGCCCATGCATGCGCCATGAGGTAATCGCACGATATTGTCCAGAACGTGCCGCATAGGCATGCACACCTGCTTCCACTGCACGCCAGTCATTACCCGTAGCAACCAACACCGCATCAATGCCATTTAACACGCCCTTATTGTGTGTTGCAGCCCGATAAGGGTCTTGTTCAGCAAATAATGCGGCTTCAACAATGTTTTCACCTACTTGTGGATCAATATTACGAATTCGCACCATGGCGCGGGTTAATTTAGTATCTACCAAATTCGATAAAATGCACATCGTTACCCGTTCACCACTGCGAGCTTCAATGTGCGGCTTTAGATATTCGCAAACTTGATTCACTAAATTTGCACCCATCGCGTCGCCAGGATTGAGTAATACATGTATGACCGCCATCATACTGCCATCATCGCGTGTAATGGGGCGTAACTGAATATCAGTGACACCACCACCACGCACGACTAAATTAGGCACTACGTGTTGATTAGCTAACTGAATAAAAGTGGTTTTGTACTGCGCAAGGACTTTGTTTAACTGTGATAAATCATTAACTTTTGCAATTTGTAATTGGCCAATAATGTCGGTGCCTATCGCGCAAGTGGTAATTTCCCCTTGCCTGCGCAACCATTTTGCCGTACTACTGGCTGCTGCCACGATTGATGTTTCTTCTACCGCCATCGGAATCACATAATCGCGACCATCAATATGAAAATTGGTAGCTACACCAAGCGGTAATTGAAAGCAGCCAATGGCGTTTTCAATGAAATGTTCGGTTAATGTAGTTAACTCGTTGGATGTGGCCTGTTGTAGATGCTGTACATCGCTTGTGGTTAAAATACCCATAGCGATTAAGCGCTGCAAGCGTTCAGCGCGTTTTAGTTTGGAAAACCCGTTAAAAAATGCAGTAAAGTCCAACATCTTTCTCATGATAATAATATGGTATCTTGACGGTGTAAAAAACGGCGTAATTATAGCACTATAATGTTATAATTCGCTATCTATATGGCATATTTACAGAATATATGTATGGTTAATCATTCGCAATCACAAGTCATTCTAGTTGATGAACAAGACCGCGAAATTGGTATTGCTGAAAAAATGCTGGCACACCAGCAAGCGAAATTGCACCGCGCATTTTCAGTATTTATTTTTCGCCATCATCAAGAACGTTATGAATTACTGTTACAACAACGTCAAACTCATAAATACCATAGCGGTGGTTTATGGACTAACACTTGTTGCAGCCATCCAGCACCTGGTGAAACCGTCTTAGCCGCCGCGCAACACCGCTTACAACAAGAAATGGGCATTATGGCTGACTTACAAGAAGTGGGCTGCTTCCATTACACAGCATCCGTCGGTAATCAATTGGTAGAAAATGAAATGGATCACGTGCTAATCGGCATTGTTAATCATGCTGAAGTACGTATCAATCCGGAGGAAGTGGCTAATTATCGCTGGCTAGATTTGGCAGCCTTACAGCACGAACTCGATACTCAACCACAACATTACACCGCTTGGTTTGCGCAAGCATTACAATTGGCATTGGCTAATGTGCCAGCACTCAATTTAAACTGCATTTAAGAAATCCTTAAGCCTATTATCGTAATGTTTATCCCTATTTACATAATTTACATGCGTCTGGGGGGAATATGCCGAAAATACAACTCAATTCATCTAATATAAGTGATTATATAGAATGGATTGAAATAACTCTAAAACGAGCAGAAATCCTTGATGAAGAAGGAGTTTCACAAGCTGTATTTCTTGATCCTGATCAAGAAATACCATCCATACAAATCGCAGCTATAGAAATACTTGTTTCTTACGTTTTCGATTTCAAACAGATTATTCAGCATAATGAAGAAGCTATTACTAAAATAGATCATTATGCAGCACTTGATGCCTTACAAAAATACTATGATCCAGCACGGCATATCGAGTTCTATAAAAAAAATTATCCCCAAGGTACTTCCGATGAGGTGATTCTGGAAGACTTGGCAATAAAAGCAGCCACTCTCACTACTGCTGATCTTATCAGGCTTGCGTATACGATAGGTGCTCGGGAGGGAGAAGGACAACAAGGTATCCAACGTCAACACGCAGAACACTATGCTGCTCAGAAATTCTCTGAAGTAGTTAATACATCCAAACCAACGCCAAAATCAACAACTTTCTTTGGAAAATTGAGTGGTGGGTTTTTTTCCCCAGCTCCCGTTATTACCTCAGTAGAAGCATGGCTGGATGCAATTCTAGAATATCGCTCTAAATTATCAATGGCTGCAAGCTCGGCGGAACAAATTCAAAAAGAATTTAAAATTTTACTGGATGCAGCAAGCTCGACGGAGCTGATTCAAAAGGAATTTAAAGATTCAAATGCACCACAAGATATGTCTTTACTAAGAGGGAGGGCCATCAATTCTTTATCGAATTTCTATCAAATGCTAAAGGAACTTAAAACAAGTATGCAAAATGAAGCCGCATGCGAGCGCCGTTATTTAGAGAATCAAATACCTTCACGAACCTTACCCAGCATTGCTGCTTCACCTCAATTTTCTCTGATAGCAGGCTTTGAAGTGAAACTAGTTGAAATGGAACATCTTACGTTGGAACTTTGTTTTAAGACACTTAAGGATAATAATGCTAATCCTGAAATGACTGAATTCCTCGATATTGATAC